>JASBVV010000055.1 GCA_029960885.1 Kyrpidia sp.
GATGTCGGGGCCGAGGACCTGGCCATGATCCTGATCCAGGAGACCGTTTATCACTGCGAGACCCAACTGGAACGGCGGCCGGACAAAATCCTGGAGGCGGTGCTGCGCGGGGAGACGGCGGTGGTGGTGGAAGGGCTGGCCGACGTTATCCTCATCGACACCCGAACCCTCGAAAAACGCGCCGTGGATCAACCGGCCACCGAACAGGTGATCCGCGGCGCCCGGGACGGGTTCATCGAATTGATCAATACCAACATCTCCCTGCTGCGATATCGGCTGCAGACCCCCGATTTCCGGGTCAAAATGGTTCAACTGGGCGAGCTGAGCAAGACCAAGTTCGCGGTGTGCTACGTGGAGAGCGTGGCCAATCCGGACCTGGTCCGCGAGGTCCACGAGCGGATAACCAAAATTTCCATAGACGCCGTGGAAGCGGCGGGCTACGTGGAACAGTTGATCGAGGACCATCACACCTCGCCCTTTCCCCAGATTCAAAACACCGAACGGCCCGATAAAGCGGTGGCCGCCCTGATGGAAGGCCGGGTGGTGATCTTGGCGGACGGAACCCCCTTTGCGCTGATCGTGCCGGCGGTGTTCAGCCAATTTCTGCAAACCATCGACGATTACTCGGAACGGTTTCTCATGGCGAGCATGGTCCGGGCCGTCCGCTTTGTGGCTCTGGTGTTCTCGCTGATTTTCCCATCCCTGTACGTGTCCCTCATTTCGTACAATCCGGAACTGATCCCGACCCGGTTCGCCGTGGCGGTGGCGGGCGGGCGCGCCGGGGTGCCCTTTCCCGCCGTCATTGAGGTGCTCATCATGGAGGTTGCCATGGAAGTGCTCCGGGAGGCGACGATTCGAATGCCGCAACAGGTGGGCGGGGCCCTGTCCATCGTGGGGGCCCTGGTGATCGGCCAGGCCGCGGTGGGGGCGGGTTTTGCCAGCCCCATCACCGTGGTGGTGGTGGCCCTGACCACCATCGGCTCCTTTGCGACGCCGGCCTACAATGCGGCCGTGGCCCTGCGGATGTTGCGGTTTCCCCTGACGATCCTGTCCGGCATGTTCGGGTTGTACGGCGTGATGATCGGCCTCATCGCCATCATCAACCACCTGCTGTCCCTCCGGTCGTTCGGTGTGCCGTATTTCAGCCCCGTGGTGCCCACGGACTGGCAGGGGATCCGGGATACTCTGCTGCGCAGTCCCCTGTGGACCATGACCAAGCGACCGGCCCACCTGTTCACACGAAATCCAGTCCGGTTGGCCCGCCGGATGGTCGATGCCTTGAAAACGCCTCCGGACAGTCCGCTGCGACCGTCCAAGTTCACGAAGAAAGAGGGAGGGGCGGATGGCGGGTCGGCAACCGATCACGACCACCCAGGCGACGGCGGTTCTCGTTAGTACGGCCATCGGGGTCGGGGTTTTGTCTCTGCCCTATTTGGTGGCTTCCGAGGCGGGAGGGGCGGCGCCCCTGGCCACGGTTCTGGGGGTCGGCTTTGCCGTGGGGGCCCTGGCCCTGAATATCGCCGTGGGATTGCGCTTCCCTGCGATGTCCATCATTCGATACAGCGAGGCACTGCTGGGGCTTTGGCTCGGGAAAGCGGCCGGGGCGTTGATCGCGCTCTTGTTCGGGTTTCTGACAGCCCTGGCGGCCCGGGAGTTCGGGGAGATCGTGATGACCACACTTTTGCACCGGACCCCCATCGAGGTGGTGCTCACCCTGACCTTGCTCATGGCGGCGGTGTCCGCCCGGCACGACCTGACCACTTTCGCTTACATCCATCTTTTTTATCTTCCGTTCATCCTGATCCCCATCTGGATCATCATGGTTGTCGCCTTGCGCTTCGGCGATCCCCTCCAGGTGATGCCCGTGTGGACCGGCGACTGGCTCGGGGTGGCGAAGGGCGCCCTCAGTGCGTCCTCCTTGTTCCAGGGCGCCTTCGTCATCACGGTGTTGATCCCGTTTCTGCAGCGGCCCCGGCTGGCCTGGAGAGTGATCGGGATGGGGATGGCCATCGTGGGCGCCCTGATGACCACCGCAGTGGTGGCCACCCTGACGGTTCTCGGCACCGAGGAGACGAAGCAGTTTTTCTGGCCCACCCTGGAGTTGATCCGGTCCATCACCCTGCCGGGGGAGGTGTTGGAACGGATCGACGTGATGGTCGCCATTGTGTGGGTGGTCGCGGTGTATACGACGCTCTTTTCCAGCTATTACCTCAGCGTATACGCCTGCGGGGAAATCGTCCATCTTCGGGATCATCGTCCCTTCGCCCTGGCTCTGCTGCCCTTCATGGTGGCGGTGGCCCTGCTGCCCCAGGATGTCCACCAACTCTACCGGGTCATCGACGGGACCGGGTATGTGATCGACGCCGTGTCCGTGGCTTATCCCCTTCTTCTGTTGGTGCTGGCCCGGCTCCGGGGGAAAGGAGGCGAGGTTTCCGATGAGCGCTCGGATTCCGAGCCTTCCTCACCACCGTCGTAAAAGTGGAGGCGGTGCCGCCGCCCTGAAAGTCGGTGCCGTCTTCGCCCGACTTACCCGTCCGTCGCCGGGGCTCCGGCGGCCTGCCCCGGCAACAGACTCCGTGCCGAAGGCGGGCCGCGCCCGACGCCTGGCCTGGATGTGCGCCGCCGCCCTGCTGGTGCTCACCGGCTGTTGGGACCGCCTGGAGATCGAACAGCGGGCCATCGTGCTGGGCATCGCCGTCGACGAAGCCACGCCCGGGGAGCTCCGGCAGTCGAGCACTTCGTCCCGGTTGAGCCCTGCTCCCCGGGGCCCCGGCGTGGTGCCCCTGCGGCTCACCGCCCAGATCGCTGTGCCCGGGCGAATCCCCCTGGGCCCGGGGGACGCCGGAGGCGGCGGTGGCGGCAGTAGCGGCGGGGGCTCGGGGGGTGGCGGAGATGGTGGAGAAGGAGGGCAGCGGCCGGTCTGGGTGTTGTCCGCGGTGGGCCACTCCATGGAGGACGCGGTGTCCAACCTCCAGCAGGAGGTGGCCGACCCTCTGTTTTTTGGGCACCTGCGGATCCTCGTCATGTCCGAAGGGGTCGCCCGAAAAGGGGTCATCGACATCAATGATTGGCTGCGGCGCAATGCGGACGTGCGCCGGACCCTGTGGCTGACGGTGTCCAGGGGGAATGCGGCGGCGGTGATGGAGGCGGCCCCGCCCCTGGAACGGGTTCCGGTTCTGTATTTGTGGGCGACTCTTTCCCGGGCTGAGCAGATGGGAAAATTGCCTCCGTCCTATGGGAACGTTTTTTGGCGGGCGTTCTCCAGTTCCGGCCAGGAGCCGTATTTACCCTATTTGGAAATCCGGCAGAAGGACAATATTTTCATCCGGGGGCTGGCCTATTTCAAAGGAAATCACATGGTCGGCACCCTGGACCCTTGGGACATCGGCCTGTTCATGGGGATCAAGGGATTCAACCCCGGCGGGTACAGCGCTTTCGTGGAGGTCCCCGGGACGGGTGAGCACGTCATGGTCCAGGCTCTTCACCGCAAAGCCAAAATCGAGGTGTTCTGGGCCAAGGACCGGCCGGGAATCCGGGTGCGGAGCCATGTGGAGGCGGTGGTGCGGGAGAAGGTCGGGGGACGGGTGGACCTCCGCTCCCCCCCGGACGTGCAGATGCTCGAGGACGTGATCAGCCGGTCCCTGAGTCGAAACATGGAACAGTTGATCCGGAAAACCCAGCGGGACGGCGCGGACATTTTCGGGTTCGGGCAGTACGTCCGGGCCCGGATGTTCGGGTACTGGCGGCGCGCGGTGCACACGAAACAGGACTGGGAGAGACTCTATCCCACGATCCCGGTTCAGGTGGAGGCAACGGTCAACCTCCGCCAGTCCGGGACCCTCAACCGATGACAGGGGGTGTGGACGTGGAAGCATCGTGGACCCAAGCCGGTTATATGGCCGGCTTGTTCATTCTGTCGGGTCTGGCCGTCCTTCGTTTTGACGTCAAGCCCTTCGCCGAACGCCGGATGATCCGGGAGGCGGCTTGGGCCCGGGGGATCGGGTGGTTCAACATCGCCGCAGGCGCCGTCCTCTATGCGGTGCGGTGGGCGTACCACCGATGGTTTTGGCAGTGAAGGACGCAGATCCCAGCCGGTACGGTTTGCAATCCGAACGTTTGAGGAAACCTTGGCGCGGAACGTTCGCCTTTTCGTTGACAATGGACGGCTGCGGTTGATAGACTAAAAGGGCGCAAGGAAGAAGAAGCGGCCCGGAAAGGGGCCGCCATCTCATGGGCGGACTCGTAGCCCGGGCTTTCTTTTTGGGATCGGGTCGCCGGTGGAATCCTGAGGAGGAAGTGGCCGGCGGGCGCAACGACGGTGAGGAGGGGGATCGTGAGCAAGCGGGTGTTGATCGTGATGGGCAGTGACTCGGATCTCAAGGTGATGAAGGGGGCATGCGACGCCCTGGATGCCTTGGAGGTCGGCTACGAAGTGCGCATCTCCTCGGCTCACCGGGTGCCTGACAAGACGGCCCGCTTGGCCAAGGAAGCGGCAGAGCGTGGATTCGGCGTCATCATCGCCGGAGCCGGCGGGGCGGCCCACCTGCCCGGGGTCCTGGCGGCCCAGACGGTGCTGCCGGTGATCGGGGTGCCCATCGAAAGCGGCGGTCTGGGCGGTGTGGACGCGCTGTACGCCATCGTCCAGATGCCGAAGGGCATCCCCGTGGCCACGGTGGCGGTGAACGGGGCGTACAACGCCGGGCTTCTGGCGGCTCAGATCCTGGCGGCCGGGGACCCGGGCCTGGCGGATCGCCTGGCGGCGCACCGGGCGAACATGGCCGACCAGGTGGAGAAAAAAGACGCCGACCTGCAGCGGCTGGGCGTCGCCGGGTATTTGGCCGGTCGGGGATGAGCGGCACATTCCCCGCGGGTCCCGATGGGGCGCGCCGGAGAACGGCGAGCGGGGAAACGAAGGGGGGAGTCCGGTGATACCGCGTTACGCGCTGCCCGAGATGGCGGCGATTTGGACCGATGAAAACAAGTTCCGCATGTGGCTGGAGGTGGAGCTTCTCGCCTGCGAGGCCTGGGCGGAACTGGGTGTGATTCCCTGGGAGGACGTGCGGGCGCTGCGGGCGAACGCCCGGTTTGATGTCGAGCGGATCGCCGCCATCGAGCGGGAGACCCGCCACGACGTGGTGGCCTTCACCCGGGCGGTGTCGGAATCGTTGGGCCCCGAACGGAAGTGGGTGCACTATGGCTTAACGTCCACCGATGTGGTGGACACGGCCCTCTCGGCCCTGCTCAAACAGGCGAACGAGCGGATCCTGGTCGAAGTGCATACTTTGATCGAAACACTTGCACAACTCGCGAAAAAATATAAATATACCGTCATGATGGGCCGCACCCACGGCGTGCACGCCGAGCCGACCACGTTTGGTCTCAAAGCGGCCCTTTGGTATGCCGAGATGCAGCGAAACCTTCGGCGGCTGGAAGACGCGGCGGAACAGGTGCGGGTGGGGAAGATATCGGGGGCGGTGGGCACTTACGCCAACATCGACCCGTTTGTGGAGGCCTATGTGTGCCGGAATCTGGGCCTGGAACCGGCGCCCATTTCCACCCAGACCCTGCAGCGGGACCGGCACGCGCATTACATGGCCATGATCGCTTTGACCGCCGCCACCTTGGACAAAATCGCCACGGAGATCCGTGGGCTGCAGAAAACCGAGGTGCGGGAGGTCGAGGAGCCCTTCTACAAAGGGCAGAAGGGGTCGTCGGCGATGCCCCACAAACGGAACCCGGTCAGTTGCGAGCAAATCTCGGGGCTGGCCCGGGTGCTGCGGGGATATGTGGTGCCGGCGCTGGAGGATGTGCCGCTCTGGCACGAGCGGGACATCTCCCATTCGTCGGTGGAACGGGTGATTCTGCCGGACGCCGCGACCTTGATCCATTATCTCCTGCGCAAGATGACCGGGATCCTGCGGGATCTGACGGTGTTTCCGGACAACATGAAGCGCAACATGGAAAAGACCTTTGGGCTGATTTACTCCCAACGGGTGCTCCTGGCGCTCATCGACAAGGGGGCCAGCCGGGAGAAGGCGTACGACGCCGTGCAGGCCCGGGCCATGCAGGCCTGGGAAGAGCGGCGTTCGTTCCGGGAATTGATCGAGGCCGACCCGTGGATTTCCGAGCAGCTGACCCGGGAAGAAGTGGATGATTGCTTCGATCCCCGTTGGCATCTCAAACATGTGGATACGATTTTTGCCCGGCTGGGCTTGGACGGGGATACCGGCCCTGAAACCGGCGGGCGCGAGATCATCTGACATGAATCCCAAGGAGGGGCCGACCGTGGAAAAGCGGGACATGCTGTATGAGGGCAAGGCGAAAAAGGTGTTCGGGACGGACGATCCCGACCTCTGCGTCATCGAATACAAGGACGACGCCACGGCGTTCAACGGCCAAAAGCGGGACCGGATCGCCGGCAAGGGCGAGCTCAACAACAAAATCAGCGCGCTCTTTTTCGAACTGTTGCGGTCCAAGGGCGTCGAGAGCCACTTCGTCAAACGCTTGTCCGACACCGAACAACTGGTGCGCCGGGTGACCATCATCCCCCTGGAGGTGGTGGTGCGGAACATCGCCGCGGGCAGCCTCGCGAAACGCCTGGGGTGGGAAGAGGGCCGGGAGTTGCCCCGGCCGGTGGTGGAATTCTATTACAAAAGCGACGAACTCGGCGATCCCCTGATCAACGAAACGCACATCGCCGTGCTCGGGGCGGCCGCGCCGGAGCAGCTGGACGACATCACCACCCAGGCCCTCAAGATCAACGAGATCCTGACGGCGTATCTGCGGGAGCGGAACATCTTATTGGTGGATTTCAAATTGGAGTTCGGCGTGGACGCCGAGGGCCGGGTGCTGTTGGCGGACGAAATTTCCCCGGACACCTGCCGGTTCTGGGACGCCGCGACCCGGGAAAAATTGGACAAAGACCGGTTCCGCCGGGACCTGGGCGGCGTCGAGGAAGCGTACGAAGAAGTGCTGCACCGGTTGGGAGGACGGTAAATGTACAGGGCGAGGGTGTATGTGACGCTGAAGGCCGGCGTGCTCGATCCCCAGGGCGGGGCGGTGGAGCGGGCGCTTCACGCCCTGGGATACGCGGAGGTACGGGGAGTGCGCATCGGGAAAGCCATTGAGGTCACGCTCGCGGCGCCGGACGCCGAGACGGCCCGGCGGCGGGTGGAGGAGATGTGCCGGGAGCTGCTCGCGAATCCGGTGATGGAGACGTTTGAGGTGGAAGCGGTGGAGGCGGCGGACGCCGGTGCGGGTGCGGAGACCGCCGCGGATGGGACAGCGGACAGGAACGCGGGCCGGGGCGCCGGCACCGGCGAAGATGCCGGCATGGGCGCCCGGATGGAGGCGTGAACATGCGGGTGGCGGTAATTCAGTTTCCCGGGTCGAATTGCGACATGGACACGGTGCTCGCCCTGCGGGACGTCACCGGGGCCGAGCCGGATTTGGTCTGGCACGGGCAGAGGGATCTGTCGGATTACGGGGCGATTTTTCTGCCCGGGGGATTTTCGTACGGGGATTATCTCCGGGCCGGGGCCATCGCCCGGTTTGCCGAGGCGATGGACGGGGTGCGCCGGGCGGCCGAGGACGGGCGCTTGGTGATCGGAATCTGCAACGGGTTCCAGATTCTGCTCGAGGCGGGGCTTCTACCCGGGGCGATGTTGCACAACGACCATCTGCAGTTTCGCTGCGCCATCGTGCCGGTGCGGGTGGAGCGGACGGACACGCCGTTTACCTCGGGATATGCCCAGGGGCAGGTGCTGCGGCTTCCCATCGCCCACGGGGAGGGAAACTATTACGCCGACGGCGAGACCCTGGAGGCCCTGGAGCGGAATCGGCGGGTGGTGTTCCGCTACGCCGGGGAGAACCCGAACGGGTCGCGAAACGCCATCGCCGGGATCGTCAACGAGGCGGGGAACGTGCTTGGCATGATGCCCCATCCCGAGCGGGCGGTCCACCGGCTGCTCGGGTCCGAAGACGGCCGGGCGCTGATTGCGGCCATCCTGCAGGCGGGGAGGGAACGGCAGCTTGTCTAACGAACCGACGGCGGATCGAATCGAAGCGGAGGCGCTTTACCGGGATCTGGGGATGACCGGGGAAGAGTACCGGCGGGCGGCGGAGCTGCTGGGCCGCCGGCCGAATTGGGTGGAGTTGGGGCTTTTTTCGGTGATGTGGTCCGAACATTGCAGTTATAAGAGCTCGCGCCGGGTGCTGCGGCGGTTTCCCACCAAAGGGCCCCAGGTGCTGCAGGGCCCGGGGGAGAACGCCGGCGTGGTGGACATCGGGGACGGCCTGGCGGTGGCGTTCAAAATGGAATCGCACAATCACCCTTCGGCCATCGAGCCTTACCAGGGGGCGGCCACCGGGGTGGGCGGGATCATCCGGGACGTGTTCACCATGGGGGCCCGGCCCATCGCGCTGCTCGACAGCCTGCGGTTCGGCCCGCCGGACGACGCCCGGCAGCGGTACCTGCTCCGGGAGGTGGTGGCCGGGATCGCCGGGTACGGCAATGCCATCGGCATCCCCACCGTGGGCGGGGAGGTCAAATTCGCCGAGAGTTACCGGCACAATCCCCTGGTGAACGCCATGTGCGTGGGCCTGATGCGCCACGAGGACCTCGCCCGGGGCACCGCCCGGGGGGTGGGCAACCCGGTGATGGTGGTGGGGGCCCGGACCGGCCGGGACGGGATCCACGGGGCGACGTTCGCCTCGGCGGAGGACCCCCTGGAAAAAGAGCGCTCGGCCGTTCAGGTCGGGGACCCGTTTATGGAAAAGCTGCTGGTGGAGGCCTGTCTGGAGTTGATCGCCACCGGGGCGGTGGTGGGGATTCAGGACATGGGCGCCGCCGGGCTCACCTCGTCCGGCGCGGAGATGGCCAGCCGGGCGGGGAGCGGCCTGGACATCGATGTGGCCCTGGTGCCCCGCCGGGAGACCGGGATGACTCCGTATGAGGTGATGCTCTCGGAGTCCCAGGAGCGGATGCTGGTGGTCATGGAGCGGGGGAAAGAGAGCGTCGCCGAGGAAATCTTTCGAAAATGGGGCCTGGAGGCGGCGGTGATCGGCCGGGTGACGGACGACGGGATGCTCCGGGTCCGGGACGGCGGCCGGGTGGTGGCCGAGGTGCCGGTGCGGGCCCTGGTGGACGAAGCCCCGGTGTACGAGCGGCCCGCCCGGGAGCCCGAGGAACTGCGGGCTTTCCGCGCCTGGCGGTGGGAGGAGACCCCGCGGCCGCAGCGGCTGGATGAAGCGCTGTTGACCCTCCTGGGGTCGCCGGATTTGGCGGACAAGGAATGGGTGTGGCGGCAGTACGACCACATGGTGCAGGCGTCCACGGCGGTGCGGCCGGGCGCCGACGCGGCGGTGATCTGGATTCGGGGGACCCGCAAAGGGGTGGCTCTGTGCACCGATGGTCCCGGGCGGTATGCGCGGCTCAACCCGCTGGCGGGCGGGATGCACGCTGTGGCCGAGGCGGCGCGGAATCTGGTTTGCGTCGGGGCCCGGCCGCTGGCGATTACGGATTGCCTGAATTTCGGCAACCCGGAGAAGCCCGAGGTGTTCTACCAGTTCCGGCAGGCGGTGGAGGGGATGAGCCGGGCCTGCGAGGTCCTGGGCACGCCGGTGGTGAGCGGGAATGTGAGCTTTTATAATGAAAGCAAAGGAGTGGACATCGACCCGACCCCGATCGTCGGGGCGGTGGGAGTGGTGGACGATGTGGAACGGATCTGCACACCGGCGTGGCGGCCGGGCCTGACGGTGATCCTGGTGGGTCCCGGGGCGCCGGCTTCCGGGGAAGAAGGGGCTTGGCTCGGGGGAAGCGAGTACCTGCTCCGGGTGCACGGGCGCCTGGCCGGGGACGCGCCGCCGTTGGATCTGGAGATGGAGCGCCGGGTGCAGGCGCTGTGCCTGGAAGCGATCCGGCGGGGCTGGGCGGCGGCGGCCCACGATGTGTCCGAGGGGGGCTTGGCGGTGGCCCTGGCGGAGATGGCGATCGCCGGCGGGGTCGGAGCCGAGTTGGACCTGCGGGGGCTGGGGTCGGCCGGGGCCGGGGCCGGGGCCGGCCCACCCGGACAGGCGCCGGAATGGGACACAGCCCGGGCGGGGGATCCGGCGCGCTCCAAGGCAGCCGCTGAGGCCCCGGTGCGGGCGGACGTGCTGCTCTTCGGCGAGGCCGGGTCCCGGATCGTTCTGGCGGTGGCGCCGGAGCACGCCGAAGCCCTGAGTGCGCTGGCCACCGAAGCGGGGGTTCCCCTGGCGGTTCTCGGAACCACCGGCGGCGAACGGCTGATTCTCCGCACGGTGGACGAGGCGGTCGATGTGCCGGTGAAGCGGCTCACTGAGGTCTGGAAGGAGGCCATCCCATGGGCGCTGGCGGAAAACAGCGGGGCGACATCGCCGGTCAGACCCGCGACATCGCCGGTCTGATCCGGACCG
This sequence comes from Kyrpidia sp., assembly GCA_029960885.1. GTDB lineage: Bacteria > Bacillota > Bacilli > Kyrpidiales > Kyrpidiaceae > Kyrpidia. The sequence goes on from JASBVV010000055.1 coordinate 10,435, forward strand.
GATGCCGGGCCGGCCAGGGAGCGAGCGATGTGTTTGCGGCGGGGGGCGGCGTCACGGGGCCGTTTGGGGGCACCGAAGCCTTCGGCGTGGCGGCGGCCGCGGAGCCGGTCTTGGATCTGTCGCGGCACTGGCACGAGGAGTGCGGCGTGTTCGGGGTCTGGGGCTGCGACAATGCGGCTCAGCTTACGTACTACGCCCTGTACGCCCTGCAGCACCGGGGGCAGGAGAGCGCCGGGATCGCCACGGTGGACGGCACGGAGATGTTCCACCACCGGGGCCTCGGCCTGGTCGCCGAAGTGTTTGCGCCGGAGGATCTGAACCGGTTGGCCGGGACCGGCGGGGTCGGGCACGTTCGCTACTCGACCACCGGGGCCAACAAACTGGCCAACGCCCAGCCGATGGTGTTGTTCGATGTGTACGGCGGGCCCCTGGCCCTGGCGCACAACGGGAACCTGGTGAACGCCATGCTCTTGCGCCGGGAGCTCGAGGAGCGGGGGAGCATTTTTCAATCCACCAGCGACACCGAGGTGGTCGCCCACCTCATCGCCCGCCACCGGGGCGGATCGTTGACGGATGCCATCGTGGACAGTTTGCGGCGGGTGCAGGGGGCGTACGCCTTTGTCTTCTTGACCCCGGGTCGGCTGGTGGAGGCCCGGGATCCCCAGGGTTTGCGGCCGATGGCCCTGGGCCGGTTCGGGGACGGCTGGGTGGTGGCGTCGGAAACGTGCGCCTTCGACACCATCGGCGCGGAATTTGTCCGGGACATCCAGCCCGGGGAGCTGCTCGTGATCGACGGCGCCGGGGTGCGGGACATGCGTTTTGCCCGGGCGGCGCGCAAGGCGCTCTGTACTTTTGAATATATCTATTTCGCCCGGCCGGACAGCGACATCGACGGCCGCAACGTGCACGTGGTCCGCAAGGCGATGGGAAAGCGCCTGGCGAAAGAGGCGCCGGTGGAAGCGGACGTGGTGATCGGCGTTCCGGATTCGAGCATTTCGGCGGCGGTGGGGTACGCCGAGGCCACGGGCATTCCGTACGAGATGGGACTCATCAAGAATAAATACATCGGCCGGACGTTTATTCAGCCTTCCCAGGTCCTCCGGGAGCGCGGGGTGCGGCTCAAGTTGAACCCCGTGCGCAAGGTGGTGGAGGGCAGGCGGGTGGTCATGGTGGACGATTCCATCGTCCGGGGCACCACCAGCCGCCGGATCGTGCAGATGCTCCGGGACGCCGGGGCCGTCGAGGTGCACGTGCGGATCTCGTCGCCGCCGGTGCGGTTTCCCTGTTACTACGGGATCGACACCTCGGCCCGGGAGGAACTCCTGGCCGCCCGGCTGTCTGTGGAGGAGATGACCGAGGCCATCGGGGCCGACAGTCTGGCGTTCCTGTCCGAAGCGGGGATGCTCGAGGCGCTGGGGGCGGGGCCGGAGGCGGCCGGCCCGGGGGCGCCGGCGGGCCGGCACGAGTTTTGCAACGCCTGTTTTCACGGGGAGTACCCGACCCGGCTCTACGATGACCTGGGGAAAGGCATGATGGAGATGGCGGGACATCGGGGAGGGGGCTCATGAGCGACGCGTATCGCAAAGCGGGGGTGGACATCGCCGCGGCGGACCGGGCGGTGGCGCGGATCAAGCGCCACGTGGAGAGCACCCGGCGGCCCGAGGTGTGGGGCGCCTTCGGGGGATTCGGCGGCGGGTTCGCCCTGGATGCGGCCCGGTTTCGGGAGCCGGTGCTGGTCTCGGGCACCGACGGCGTCGGCACCAAGCTGATGATCGCCCGGGCCGCGGGGAAGCACGACACCGTGGGCATCGACTGCGTGGCCATGTGCGTCAACGACATTCTGGTGCACGGGGCGGAGCCGTTGTTTTTTCTGGATTATGTGGCCGTGGGCCGGTTGGAGCCGTCCCTGGTGGAGGCGGTGGTGGCCGGGGTGGCCGCCGGTTGCCGGGAGGCGGGGTGCGCTCTGCTGGGCGGAGAAACGGCGGAGATGCCCGGGATGTACCGGCCGGGCGAGTACGATTTGGCCGGATTCGCCGTGGGCGCGGTGGAGCGGTCGCGGTTTGTGGACGGGTCGAGGGTGCGCCCGGGGGACGCGATCATCGGCCTGCCGTCCGCGGGTTTGCATTCGAACGGATTTTCGTTGGTGCGCCAAATCGTCTTCGATGAGGCGGGGCTGTCGCCGGCGGACCCGCTCCCGGGGTGCGACGGGACGGTGGGCGAGGTGATGCTCAAGCCGACCCGGATTTATGTGCGCGCCGTCCTCGCCCTGCTGAACCGGGTGGAGGTGCGGGGGATGGCCCACATCACCGGAGGCGGGCTGTTGGACAACGTGGCCCGGACGCTGCCCGAAGGGTGCCGGGCGGTGCTGGATGCCTCCGCCTGGGAGGAGCCGCCGGTGTTTGCCGCACTCCGCCGGCTGGCGGCGGAGCCCTTGGCGGCGGAGGATCTCTATCAAACGTGGAATATGGGGATCGGCTATGTGTGTATTGTGGCGCCGGAGGACGTGGACCGGGCCACGGCCGTGCTGCGCGAGGCGGGGGAGGCGCCGGTGCGGATCGGCGCGGTGGAGGCCGGCCCCCGGGGGGTGACCATCCGGACGGCCCACGCACCCTCGGGGGTGGTCGGTCGCGACGCGGGCGGTGCGGGCGGCGGCGATGCGCCGGCGGGGGGCCCTGCCGCCGGCGAGGGGGCGGATCGGAACCCGGGCGGCGCGCCTGCGGACTTCCCCGAAGGAGGCGATCGGTGGTGAAGAGACCCGGGAGGGTCAACCTGGCGGTGTTCGCCTCGGGGTCCGGCTCGAACCTGCAACGGCTGCTGGATTTGAGCCGGGAAGAGGATCTGGGCGGCGGCCGGGTGGTGTTGGTGGTGTCGGACAAGCCGGGGTGTCGGGCCCTGGAGCGGGCCGGAGCGGCGGGAGTGGCGACTTTCGCTTTTCAGCCCAAGGCGTACCCGGACAAGCCCGCCTATGAGCGCGAGATTCTCGCCCGGCTGCGTGAGCACCGGATTGAGTGGGTGGTGCTGGCGGGATACATGCGCTTGGTGGGCGAGGTGCTCCTCGGTGCCTACCGAGGGCGAATCATCAATCTGCACCCTTCTCTGCTGCCCCGCTTCCCCGGCAAGGACGCCGTCGGCCAGGCCCTGGCGGCCGGGGTGAGAGAGACCGGCGTGACGGTGCATTTTGTCGACGAAGGCATGGACACCGGGCCGGTCATCGCCCGGGAGCCGGTGGCGGTGGACCCCGGCGACACCGCGGACTCGCTGGCGGCCAAGATCCACGCGGTGGAGCACCGGTTGCTGCCGGCGGTGGTGAGGGCCCTTTGCCGGGGCGAGGTGTGGTTGGAAGACGGCGCGGTTCGCCGGCGAGATCCGGCGACGCCCGGGCGGGTCGACACGTGATACAGAAAGGAGTCGCGCGGGATGCGCAGAGCACTGATCAGCGTCTCGGATAAAACGGGCATTGTGGAGCTTGGCCGCCGGCTGGAGGCGGCGGGGGTGGAGATCCTCTCCACCGGCGGGACCGCCCGAACCCTGCGGGAGGCCGGAGTGGCCGTCCGGGACGTGTCGGAGTTCACCGGGTTTCCGGAGATCCTCGACGGCCGGGTGAAGACCCTGCACCCCCGGGTGCACGGCGGCATCCTGGCGCTCCGGGGCCGGGAGGAGCACCGGCGGCAGATGGAGGAGCACGGTCTCGAGCCCGTCGACGCCGTGGTGGTCAATCTTTATCCCTTTCGGGAGACCGTGAGCCGCCCCGGAGCGAGTTTCGAGGAGATCGTGGAGCAGATCGACATCGGCGGACCGAGCTTGATCCGGGCCGCGGCGAAAAACCACCGGGATGTGGCGGTGGTGGTGGATCCGGCGGACTACGGCCGGCTGGCGGAGGCGGCCGGGGGCGGAGCGCCGCTGACCGGGGAGGAACGGCTGGCCCTGGCGGCGAAGGCGTTCCGCCACACGGCGGCGTATGACGCGGTGATCGCCGGGTATCTCACCGAGCGGGCCGGGGTGCGGTTCCCGGAGCGGTTGACCCTGACCTACGATCTGGTGCAAACGCTGCGATACGGGGAGAATCCCCACCAGCCGGGGGCATTTTACCGGGGGCCGTTCGCCGGGCCGTCGACCCTGGCCGGGGCGAAACAGTTGCACGGGAAAGAGTTGTCGTACAATAACCTGCTGGACGCCGACGCGGCGGTGCGACTGGTCAGGGAGTTTGAAGGGCCGGCGGCGGCGGCGATCAAGCACACGAACCCCTGCGGGGTGGGCTGGGGGGACAATTTGGCCGAGGCGTTCGCCCGGGCGTACGAGGCGGATCCGGTGTCGATTTTCGGCGGGATCATCGCCGTGAACCGGCCCCTGGACGGGGAGACCGCCCGGCGGATGAAGGACATTTTCCTCGAGATCGTCCTTGCGCCGGCGTTTACGCCCGAGGCGTCGGAGATCCTGACGACGAAGAAAAATCTGCGGCTGCTGGAGATCGCCGGATTGGCGGAGCCGGGGGAAGAGGGGGATTTTGCCCGGACCGTGTCCGGCGGGCTGCTGGTGCAGGGTCCCGATGCCGCGCTCGAGGTTCCCCAAAGCTGGCGGCCGGTGACCAAGCGGGTGCCGTCGGCGCAGGAGCTGGCGCAGCTCGCCCTGGCCTGGCGGGTGGTGAAGCACGTGAAGTCGAACGCCATTGTGTTGGTGCACGGCCGGCGGACGGTGGGGGTCGGCGCCGGGCAGATGAACCGGGTGGGCTCGGCCCGGATCGCCATCGCCCAGGCCGGGGAGTGGGCCAAGGGGGCGGTGATGGCGTCGGACGCCTTCTTCCCGATGTCCGACACCGTGGAGGAGGCGGCCAAGGCCGGCGTGACGGCCATCGTGCAGCCCGGGGGCAGCATCCGGGACGAGGAGTCGATCCGGGCGGCGGACGAGGCGGGCATCGCCATGGTGTTCACCGGAGTGCGGCATTTTCGGCACGGATGAGCGGCCGGCGGGGCCTGACGGGGACGGGTGCCGGCGAGAGCGCCGTGAGCGGCGTCGCGCGGGGGAACGCGGCGTTCCGCCGACCCCGCGGGCCGCGGCCGAGGTGCGCCGACCCGGCGGGCTGCGCGAAGATGGAGGGGGTGTCGCAGTGAAGGTACTGGTGGTGGGCGGAGGCGGCCGGGAACACGCCCTGGCGTGGAAATTGGCGCAGAGCCCCCGGCAGCCCGAGATTTTTTGTGCGCCGGGGAATCCGGGGACGGCCCGGTTGGGGCAAAATGTGCCGATTTCCGCGGAGGATGTGGAGGGGCTGCTCGATTTCGCCAAACGCGAGGGCATCGACCTGACGGTGGTGGGGCCCGAGGCGCCCTTGCTCGCCGGGATCGCCGACCGGTTTCGCGAGGCGGGGCTGCGGATCTTCGGGCCGGGCCGGGCGGCGGCGGAGATCGAGGGATCCAAGGCGTACGCCAAGGCGCTGATGACCCGGGTGGGTATCCCCACGGCGCGGTATGCGGCGTTCGACGACTACGGGGAAGCCCTCGCCTATTTGAGACGGCACGGGGCGCCCATGGTGGTCAAAGCGGACGGTCTGGCGGCCGGGAAGGGCGTGGTGGTGGCCCGGACGATGGAGGAAGCCGAGGCGGCCCTGCGGTCGATGATGGTGGACGGGGTGTTCGGGGCGAGCGGCCGGCGGGTGGTCCTCGAAGAGGTGTTGGAGGGAAGGGAAGCCACGGTGATGGCCTTTGCGAGCGGGGAGACCGTGGCGCCGATGGTCCCCGCCCAGGATCACAAGCCGGTGTTCGACGGCAATCGCGGCCCGAACACCGGGGGAATGGGGACCTACTCGCCGGTGCCCTGGTTGGATGGGGACACCTTGGCCCAGGTCGAGGGCAGGATCCTTCGGCCGGTGGCCCGGGCGCTGGCCGAGGACGGGCGACCCTTTTACGGGGTGCTTTACGCCGGGCTGATGCTCACCGCCGACGGTCCGAAAGTGATCGAGTTCAACGCCCGCTTCGGCGACCCCGAAGCCCAGGTGGTCCTGCCCCGCCTGGAGACCGATCTGCCGGATGTGATCGACGCCGTTCTGGACGGTTCCTTGGACCGCTTCGATGTCGCCTGGTCGCCCCGGGCGGCGGTGTGCGTGGTGCTGACGGCGGAAGGGTACCCGGGGTCGTACCGGAAAGGGGATGTGATCGCCGGGCTGGACACGGGAGAGGACGGTCCCGTCGACGGGGGCGAGGAGACGGCGGCGGGGGCGTCCGGAGCGGCGGGACCGCGGCCGCAAACGCTCATTTTCCACGCCGGGACCGCCCGGGAGGACGGCGGCGCCCTGGTGACGGCCGGCGCTTCCGTTTCGCCAGGCCCACGAGGTGATCGGCAAGCTGGTGCTCCACTGCGTGCGGCGATCCTGTTTTTTGGCCGATCTCAGCTTGGAGGAGTACCGGGAGTTTTCGCGGCTCTTCGACGAGGACGTCTTCCGGGTGCTCGACCCGCGCCATGTGGTGGACGCGCGGAGTATCCGGGGAGGCACCGGGACGGCGGCGGTCAGGGCGCAGCTTGCACGGGCCGTGAAGTGGCTGGCGGCGTGTCCGGGGAGTTCGGATGCAAAGCCGGATCCCGAGCCGGGCGGGGGCCGGTAGAGCGCTCGACCCGCGGCGGCCGGTGATGCGGTGAAGCGGAGAGGGACGGCAAGAGCGAAACCGCGCCGGCATCGGCGGGGGCGCCTCCGGAACCCAGGAGTTGCGGAGGCGCCCCGTTTTGTTGTCGGCTCTTGATGTCCGTTATGCAATCAACGCTTCCCGTTCAGAACGTAAAATCGCTCACAATCAGCAGAATCGGAAGAATGACCAGAGAGACGACGGCGAACAGACCGGCGAATACTCCGATGGCGATGGAACGAATCGCTTTCATGTCCACACCTTCTTCCGTGGTTTGACGTCATTTTGTCACAGAATGAGGGGTTTGTAAAGAAGGAATTTGCAAGACGGTAAGATGGTGCAGGTGCCGGTGTTCGACCCGAATGGGTGAACCCGTCAAACGGGACGCCACGGCGGGTCAAGGCGAATCCGAGGCGAAAACGGGCATTTATTTTGAGACGGCGGTACCGGTATGATAGATCCAGCGATAAAGTGTCCGTCAAGTACGAGGAGGAGCGTGAGCGGAATGGGTCACGGTTCGGTCAAGAAAGGGGTTTTTGTGCCTCTGGGGGTGGCGGCTCTCTTGGCGGGCCCGGTGGTGTCCGCTTTGGCGGCGGGCTCCGCCGCGGCCGGGCAGGCGGGGGCGACCGAGGCGGCATCTGGAGCGGTGTCGGCGGGGGTCGGGCCGAGTGTCGGCGGAGGGCTCTCCTCGGTGAGCGGCACGCCCGGGGGCGTGGATTCGATGCCCGCCGGCGGAGTGGTCCAGGCGCCGCCGAAGGATGCGCGGGTTTCGATTGATGCCGCAAAACAGAAAGTGACCGGTGTGTTCGGCATTCGCGTCACGCCGGAGATGACTTTCAATTACTCTTTCATGTCCGGGGCGCCGGATGGCCGACGCCGCTGGAACCTCAGTTGGCAGACCCCTCCCTCCCAGGGGGGGCCGGGCGAAAGTTACAATGCCGCGGTGGACGCGGACAGCGGCGCGATCCTGTCTTATCAGCACTGGAAGGGCCAAGATCAGGTTTTCCCGCCGACCGTAACCCGGGAACAGGCCCGGCAAACCGCCCTCGACCTCGTGAAAAGATTGCAGCCGGTGGAATCCCAGCAAATTGTTCCTTGGCCGGTTCAGGACGCCGTGGGGCCCCAGGGCTTGATGGGATTTGCTTTTTCCTTTGCCCGGGTGCAGGACGGGGTGCCGTTTCCGTCCAACGGGTTTCACGTGGTGATCAGCCCGGACGGCCAGGTGAGTTCGTACGATTTTCTGTGGTCGACCAATGTGATGTTTCCGGACAGCAAGCCGGCTCTGGGCCAGGGGCAGGCTCAGGCGACTCTGGCCAACACCCTGCAGGTAAGCGCTCATTACATACCGGATCCGAGTAAGTGGGTGGGAGCGGCTCAGGTGCGTATGGTGTATCAGGCCAATGTCGCGGCTTCCACGATCACGCCGGGGCTGGGCTATGCCCCCGCGGGGCCGATGCTCCTGGATGCCTCGGGCGCCCGGTGGATTGATGGCATGGGAAACCCGGTTTCTGTGCCCGATGCTCCGCCGACCACCCCGCTGATGTCCGGCGGCCCAGAGGTTCCCACATTCTACAGCCAGCCTCTCGACGAAAGCGCCGCCGAGCGCATCGCCCGCTCACTCTCCGAGCTATCGACTTCGGCCACGCTGGTCACCAGCAATCTCAACGACGGGGGACGGGGCCAGCATCCCACGTGGACGTTCACCTTTACGGAATCCGATAATACGTCGGTGAATGTGGGGGTGGACGCCATGAGCGGCGAGGTCGTATGGTTCAACACCGGGCGACCGATGCCGTTGAATGCAACGGTGCCGGAGAGTCCCCCGGCGGTCACTCCGGATCGGGCGCGGCAGGTGGCTGTCGACTTTCTGAAACGGGTGTTGCCGAACCGGCTCGGGGCCTTGGCCGTGCCCAACAACCAGCCCCAGGACGGCCCGATTCTCTTCAATAAATCGTTTGCGGCGCCCATGGCTCCGGTCGGGCCGGGGATCGTCAAACCCCCGATCGCCCAGACATACATGATCAACGCGATCCATCTCCATCACGGGGTGATCGACGATCTGTCCAATGTCAGCGTGTCGGTGGACAAAACCACCGGGCAGGTCACGAATTATTATGCACGGTTTGCCGACGATCCCGGGATGGGCATCAATTATCCCGAGGGGCGGGCGAAACCGTCCGAGCAGGCCAGAGAGGCCTATCTGAAAGCGATCCACATGACCCTGGCCTACGTGCAGTTGATGAAACCGGACAGCGCCGAACCCGGTCCCGTGCGCCTGGTCTATCTGCCGGTCAGCAGCGCGCCGCTCAGCGGCTGGGACGCCCTGACGGGCGAGTGGATTCGACCGTTCGGGGCGGAGCCCGGCGGCGTGGACCTCGGCGGGATTCGCGGTCACTGGGCGGAAAGGGAACTGAGCGCCCTGTTTCAAGCGGGGATCATGCAGCCGGTGAACGGGAAGATCGCGCCGGATCAACCGATCACCCGGGGGGATTTCGTGGCGGCCCTGATGCGGGCGGTTTCTCCCTATGGCGGCCCTGCCCCGGACACGCCGAGTTTTGAGGACGTTCCTTCGAACCACCCGGACTACCCATACATCGAGTGGGCTCTGCAGCGGGGATGGATTGACGCGGGAAAGCAGTTTCATCCGGACGACCCGTTGACCCGGATCGCGATGGCCGACATCCTGGTGCGGGAACAGGGATACCAGGATTTGACGAAGATAACGGGGATTTTTCAGAATCCGTATTCCGATATGAGCGGGCGGTCCGACCGGGAGATGGCCGATGCCGCGGTGGTGACGGGGCTGGGACTCATGCGGGGGTCGGACGGCAAGTTCTCTCCGGATGATCCGGCCAGCCGAGCCCAGGCGGCGGTGGTGTTGTACAATTTGCTGACCATGCATAAATAAGTGCGTCCAAGTGCCGTCCGTTTACCGTGTGATCCGGTCCTGGCCGGGCCGGGCGATGTTCGCGACGACAAAGTTCAACAGAATGGCGCCGTAGAACACGTTGATGAGATGGCCGACGACCATCTCCAACTGGACAAACAGTTTCAGGAGATGCCCCTTGGGGATGATATCACCGTAACCGATGGTGAAAAAGGTGACCGAACTGAAATAGAGGGCGTCCCAACGGTCGATCGGCTCGCCGGTGCTGAGGTAGGTCAGGGTGTTCGCGGTGTAAGTGATGAGATCACTGTAAATTTGGGCGAAGGTCAGAATGGTGATCAACACGATGACCACATAGAGGGCGGGAATGACGAGGATCCGCAGTCGATACAGTGTGAGGTCGAGGCGAAAGAGCAGGCCCGCCCACGGGCGCTCACCCTGTGGGCGCGGCCGTTTTTGCCTGCTGATGTTGTAAGCGTAATAGATCATGAGTATCAACAGTTCGACGTACAGAAACGAACTGAGAATGAGCACGAGCCCGGTGGAGGTGTAGTTTGCGGCGGCGTCGGAAAAGAGGTGGCTGCCGTTCAGGTGAAACAGCAAGACCACGTGCACGGCGGAAAAGCCCATCGACAGCGGCCAATTGCAGTACGCGACCAGCGCCAAGGCCACCGCCCAAAGTCCGATGACCAATACGCTCAGCCCCGCGCGGAAGGGAATGGCGGCCACGATCGGGGTGAGGGAGAACAACAGCACCGCCGTGAGGAGCAACGTGCCCACGGTCTTCAGGAAAATCGAAGATGTCCGTATGGTTTGCCAAGCTTCGCCCAAGACGCCTCTGGAGCCGTTCCGGCGGCCTGCCGTTCGATGTTTATCCATGCCCGTTCCCCCTGACCGGTGGCGTTGCCTCGGATCTTCTCGCCGACCGTTCTCCTGGATCACAATATAGCCGAAGTGCCACTTGGCGACAACGGGCGCAGTCGTGGTATCGTGATGCCGTTATGGGGGCCGGCGAGGTTCGCGTCTCGTTTTTTTGACGGGATCGAACCAGGCTCGGGAAAATACATATCCATCGACCAACGTGAGCAGGACGGCGGTCCGAAACAGCACGTTGCCGAAGAGAGAGTGGCGCTCCAATTCGATGGTGTCGCCGTGGTAGGCGACAAACAGTTGGGAGTCGAATGCGGCAACGGTCAACAGGGTCAGACCGTACAGCCGGCGCCGCGCGGGATCGGCCAGGAACATGACCGCCGGCAGTGCGACGAGAGCGGCGAGCCAAGACCACGGGTGATGCACATGAAAGAAAAACCGTTCATCCAGCCATGTCGGCAAGCCGTCCACCCCTTGCGAGTCCCAGCGGAGCGCGCCGTTGGCCGCGTAAGGGCGTAACGCCGCGGCGTCCAAGCTTTTTTCCATGTGGTCCACGACCTCTGCCTGACTTTCGAAAGGCCTGGACAGCAGGTACGCGGTGTAGGTCTGTCTTCCCCTGGACCACAGCCACGGGACAAAGCCCGGGTGACGGAGAATCTGATCGGCTGCCACGGGCCCTCCTCTCCGGAGCAGGGCCGGATCGATGGGCATGCCCCGTTGGACAAAGAACGCCGTGGCCTCCGGATGGGGAAGAATGCGCTTGGCAATGAGTCCGGCCAGGGAGGGACCCCAGCGATGTTTGGCGTCCGCGTCCCCCTGCTGCCAGACACAGGCCGCGATCAACGCCGCGGTCAGCAACGCGGCCAGCGTCCGGCCGCCGGCCGTCCGCCACAGGAAGATCCAGACGAGAACGATGGCGAAGGGCACGAGATAGAGATTGGTGTCCCTGGTGTTGAGGAACAACACCGCCAAGGGCACCCAGACCAACAAAGACACTGCCCAAAGGGTCCCGTTGATTCGCCGGCGTTGTGCGATCCTCTTCCCGATTCCCAGAGAAAGGGCGATGAGCGCCGCGAAAAAGGAAAAACTCAAGGACTCGCTGAGGATCGTGGCGTCCCACTGGGCGATCACATGACTCAGGCTGAACGCCAGAATGACGGTTGGAAGAATGCCCCGAAGAAGCGGGTCCCGGGCGAAGAAACACACCGTCCATGCCAGGATTGACCAGCAAAGGGCGGAGAATCCCACTTGAAACCAAACGATCCGATCGGTGCGATCGCCCAAGAGCATGTAGATCAAGGGCACCGCAAAAGGCCGCCAGGTGAACGGCGGCTGCAGGTATCCCGCGGAATCGTAGAAGGTGATCGGCTTGACCCCGGCGAACAGGTACAATCGGATCCCTGCGTAGACCGCGGTCAAGACCGCCATGTATCCCCATTGGAGGCTTCGGTGGAGGGTAGCTCTGTCCGTTCTCTCCACCTGACCATCTCCCTCGCTCAGTTGCTCAGCGGTCCGTCTGTGCCCGGCGCTCCGGATTTCTCTTCTCAAAATTAATTATAGCCCGCCCTTTCCCGACTGCCTGCACACCCCTTCTTGACAGAGCCTTTTTCGATGCTGAAAAGGTCAGGACGGATAAGGGGTGAAGAGAAGGGGCCAGAAAACTTTCCCCCA
>JASBVV010000056.1 GCA_029960885.1 Kyrpidia sp.
CAACTGGCACTGGAAACTGCCCGGCGGACCATCGAAATCCTGCACAACCGGGGATGAGCCTCCCTGCCGATCGAGACCCGTTGCCGGGACTTCCGCACACCCTCGGCCCCGGATTGGGGCGGCGTTGACCGACGCCTGCCGCTGGTGCCGGCGCTCCTGAAATTTTTTTGTCGGATCACCGAAGAAGAAGGATTCGCCGGAATGGGCGACGAATACAATCCAAGATCAGAAGGTCGGCCATAGAAACATCGGTGGCACAACCTTTGGAAATCCGTAGAAACCCGGAGCGGTTCACGCCCGAGATGAGGAGGAACTATCTGTGGCCCGAAAACGGCTGGGTGATCTGCTCATCGAAGCTGGGTTGATCACCCCGGAGCAATTGGAGAAGGCCCTCGCCGACCAGAAGGCCACCGGCCTCCGGCTCGGCGAGGTGCTGACCCAAAGCGGCATCTTGACAGAACATCAATTGATCGAGGTGATGGAGTTTCAGCTCGGCATTCCCCACGTCGACCTCGACCGTTTCCCGGTGGACCCCGCCGCGGTGGAATTGGTGCCCGAACAGTTGGCCAGGCGGTACAAAGTTGTGCCTCTGAGACGCCACGGGAATCGGCTGACGCTGGCCATGGTGGATCCGCTCGATTACTTCGCCATCGACGACATACGCATGACCACGGGTTTGCACGTCGATCCGGTCATCGCCACCCGGGACGACGTGGAACGGGCGCTGGAACAATACTACGGTTTGAAACAGTCGGTCACGGAAGTGCTCAAAGAAGTGCAGCCCGAGCAGGTCGACGAGGAGCAGGTTCGGGCCGAGGACGCGCCCATCGTACGCTTGGTCAACCAGTTGATCGAACAGGCGGCGGACGGCCGCGCCAGCGACATCCACTTCGATCCGCAGCAAAACGCCGTGGTGGTGCGATTTCGCATCGACGGGATCCTCCACACCCAGATGCGACTTCCCAAACATCTGCAACCGGTTCTCGCCGCACGCATCAAAATCATGGCCAATCTCAATATCGCGGAACACCGTCTGCCCCAGGACGGCCGGATCCAGTTGAAGGTGCGGGGCCGTCCCGTCGACGTGCGGGTCGCCACCCTGCCGACGATTTTCGGCGAGAAGATTGTTTTGCGCCTGTTGGATCTGCGCAATTCTGTTTCCCGGATCGAAGAACTCGGGTTTACTGCCCGGAACCACGATGCATTCCTCGCGATGATCCAATCCGCCCACGGTATCGTCCTGGTGACCGGGCCGACCGGAAGCGGCAAGACCTCCACCCTGTACGCGGCGCTCCATCATCTGAACACGGAATCGAAAAATATCATCACCGTGGAAGATCCGGTGGAGTACCAAATTGAAGGAGTCAACCAAGTCCAGGTCAATCAGGTGATCGGACTCACCTTCGCCGCCGGACTCCGTTCGATCTTGCGGGAAGACCCCGACATCGTCATGGTCGGTGAAATCCGGGATGAAGAAACGGCCGAAATCGCGGTCCGGGCGGCTCTCACCGGACATTTGGTGTTGTCCACCCTCCACACCAACGACGCTCCCGGGAGCATCAGCCGCCTGATCGACATGGGAGTGGAGCCGTATCTGATCGCCCCGACCTTGCGCGGCGTGATCGCCCAGCGCTTGGTCCGGCGGGTTTGCGCCGAATGCCGGGAGACGTACAATCCATCGCCCGAAGAAGTCGCACTGCTGCGGGCTCACGGATTCTCCGCCGACGGATTGTGGCGGGGGCGGGGTTGCACAGCCTGTCATCGCACCGGGTACCGCGGCCGAATCGCTGTACACGAGATTCTCCCGGTCAATGATGACATCCGGGCCTTGATCACCGAAAACCGCCAGGCTTCCGCCTTTCGGCAAGCCGCCGAACAACAGGGATTTCTGAGTCTTCTCGCGGACGGTTTGGAAAAGGCGATTCAGGGTCTGACCACCGTGCAGGAAGTTTTGCAGGTGACAGTCAGCGATTAGTCGGCAATTCGCAAGCATCTTGGAAGAATCTCGCCCGCCCGGTGGGGCAGGTCGTGGATTGTCCCCGTCGGGCCCGTGAGTTTTTAACGACAGGTTGATGCAAAAAAAACTTCGGTTTTTAACCGGTTTTAAACTTGGGTCCATATAATAACTTGGTGTCGGGCGCGGCCGGCTGCCGGATGGGAGCGGCGGCACGGTTGCGGCTCGGCGTGTCGCGCAGCGAATCATGAGATGAATTGTTCGGAAAGCCGTCCGCTCCGGCGGCGGTCCTGTTTCGATGGGCAAGGTTCGTCGTTCAAGTGATGGTTCGTCAGATGGCCGCAATCGGCCGTTCCCGTGACAAACATGCTGCAACAGAGGGTGGGGAGCAGAACCGTGGCGTTGTTCCGGTACCAGGCATTGGATCGAGCCGGAAAAAACGTGAGGGGACAAATTGAGGCGCCGGATTCGGCGGCCGCGGCGGCGGAGTTGAGGCGCCGGCAACTGTTTCCGGTCCGGATGGAGTCAACATCGGCAGACCGCGGGGGCCGGAAGAGGCCGGCCGGTTTCGGGACACGGATCAAACTCCAGGACATTGCCGTGTTCTGCCGGCAGTTCTCCACCTTGGTCCGCGCCGGTGTCCCGGCCGCCCGGTCTTTGGAAGTGCTGGCCGAGCAGACCGAAAACCGCAAGCTCCAACAGGCCCTGGAAAACGTCCACCAAGAGGTGCGCCAAGGAACTTCGCTCCGGCAGGGTTTTGCGGAACATACGAAAATATTCCCGCCACTGTTCGTCAACATGGTGGGTGCCGGGGAGGCGTCCGGCCAGCTCGATCTGATGCTCGATCGGGCGGCGACCTTTTACGAGCGGGAACGGGCGACGTCTCAAAAGATCATCTCGGCGCTGACGTATCCCATGGTGGTGCTGTTCATCGCCTTCGGCATCTCAATCTTCCTCCTGACCTCCGTGGTGCCAACCTTTGCGGAAACGTTCACCCAACAGGGGGTTCAGCTGCCCCTGCCCACCCGGATCACGCTGGCGGTGAGCTGGTTCCTCGTTCACCGGTGGTTTGTGGTTCTGGCTCTCGCGGCGGTCCTGGCGGTAGCTCTGGCGGCGGCGAATCGAACGCCCGCCGGCCGGAGGGTGCGGGGGCAATTGGCCCTGTTGTTGCCCGTGTTCGGAAAGTTGAACAAGAAAAACGCTGTGGCCCGGTTCGCCCGGACCTTCTCCACCCTGTCGACGGCCGGGGTCCCGGTCCTGGAAGCCCTGGAACTGACAAAAAAAGTGATCGGCAACGCCCTGTACGAGGAGGCGCTCACCGAGGCCCAGGACGGATTGCGTTCCGGGCAACCGTTGGCGGCGGCCCTCGCCCGCTATCCGAAACTGTTTCCGCCCATCGCCGTCCAGATGACTGCCATCGGCGAAGAAACGGGGAATTTGGACGAGTTGCTCAACAAACTCGCGGATTTCTACGAAACGGATGTTCAGGAAATGTCGGCCCGGCTCGGGTCCATGCTGGAGCCGCTCATGATCCTGTTCCTGTCCGTGGTGGTCGGGGTGATCATCCTGTCGGTCTACATGCCGATGTTCCAGATGATGAACTTCGTGCGTTGAACGTTCTCGCCCGTCTGTTCCCCGCCCGCGGTGCGATCCCCAAGGGCGGGAAAATCTCACACTTATCAAGGAGGAAAGCATCTCATGCAGGTCGCAAATCTCGTGCAGCCTTACATCCACCAGGAACGGGGCGAACAGCCGGTCCGCCGGCGCCGCCAGTCGGGGTTCACCCTGGTCGAACTGCTCGCCGTGGTCGTAATTCTCGTCATCCTCGCGGGCATCGGTTTCGTCGTGGTCAACAACCAGATTGAAAGGTCAAGAGTGAACACCGACATTGCGAATGTGCGGACCATCGCCGACGCGGAAAATCGATACATCATGGACAACAACGGAAGCCCCACAACAGATTTGACTAAACTGGTCCCAGGATACCTTGCCAAAGTTCCGAAGGATCCGTGGGAGAACAAGGACTACACCGTAACGGACGACTCCACCAATCGAAAAGTGACGATCACCAGTCCTCACACACCAAGTGGTGGAACAGCATTCTCGGTGACACTTCAATACTGAATCATCGTGCGTTTCCTTTCGATCTTGGAGCATTCACCATGACAACCGCGGAACAGCCTGTGATCTCTTGGATAACGTTCATCGCCGCGGGCGTCGTCGGTGCCGTCGTGGGGTCCTTTCTGAACGTGGTCGCCCATCGCCTTCCCAGGGGCGAATCGGTCGTTTTTCCCCCGTCCCGCTGCCCCCGCTGCGGCGCCCGGATTCGTGCCCGGGATCTCGTCCCGGTCCTGAGCTGGGTGCTGTTGCGGGGACGATGCCGGGATTGCGGGGAACCCATTCACTGGCAATACCCGGTGGTCGAGGGGATCACCGGGTTGCTGTGGATGGGGGTCGCCTGGCGATACGGGTGGTCGTGGGAAACGGTCCTGGGGCTCGTGTTCGTCAGTTTCCTCGTGGTCTTGTCGGCCATCGACCTGTGGGAATGGATACTGCCCGACGCCCTGACCTATCCCCTGGCAGCAGTCGCCCTCCTCGGGCGGGCGTGGATCGGGCCGGAACCCTGGTGGTGGTACGCCGGGGGGGCCGCCCTCGGAGCAGGAGTTCTCCTGGGGTTGCGGTGGCTGAGCCCGCTGTTGTTCGGCAAAGAGGGAATGGGGCTCGGGGACGTGAAGTTGATGATCGGCCTGGGGGGTATGACCGGGATATCGGGTGCCGTCCTGATTTTGTTCGGCGCGTCCGTCTCCGGTCTGATCGGCGGCCTGATTCTCATGGCCCTGAAGCGGCTCGACACCTCCGGCAGACTGCCTTTCGGACCCTTTCTCGCCTTCGGCGGAATCGCGGCATATCTGTTCGGATCCGATCTCTGGGTGTTTTATCTCTCAATGGCGGGATGGGGGAACAGGCAGTGACCGCTCGACAGCGCATTTCGAAACGCGGACCCGGCGACAACCGGCAAAAGGGCCTGACCCTCGTGGAGGTCTTGGCGGCCCTGACCATTCTTTCTCTGATTGTGGCGGGTCTTCTCGCTCTGTTCGGTCAAGCGACGGCCACGTCGCAAACGGACACAGACCGGCTTACGGCAGTCCACCTGGCCCAATCGGAGTTGGCGAAGTGGTTGGCCCAACCCGGTCACGATTACGCCACTCTCCGGGCCCGGGTCGACGCCGGCAGCGGAACGGTCACCGAAACCGCCACGGTCTCCGGCCAATGGACGCGAAAGGTCACGGTGTCCCGGTTGACGGGCTTCGCCAACCCGCCGTTGCAAGTGTCGCTCACCGTGGCGGGTCCCCGGGGCGTCTCCGACACGTTGTACACCCTGATCACTCCCTGAACCCGGGGAAGGGAAGGCAACAGCCATGGAAATCGAAAACAGACGTCAAGGCGGAATGACGCTGGTCGAACTTCTCGCCGCGATCCTGATTCTGGTCATCATCACGGGCGGCATTTTTGTGCTCTTCGATCACGCCTTTCGAAATTGGTACCGCGTATCCGAACAAGAGAGGCTCCAATCCGAAGCCAATATCGTTGCCGAGAGGATCGGCCGGGATCTCGCGACACCGGAGGGAGGCGGCACCGTGTCGGACGTTTCCGGCACGGCCGGTCGGCTGCAGATCAACGTCAAGGTCGATCAATCCGGAGGCGGCAGTACGCAGATTGTGTACCTGTTCCAGCAGGATCCCGCCACCGGCCGCACACAACTGTGGAGAACTGTCGGAAACCGTCCGCCGGGCTTGCTGGGCCAGGGGGACGTGGATTACACAGGTTCGCATTTCGACACCTCGGCCACATCCCTGGGGCAAGTGGGGCTCCACCTTCACCTCACCGGGCCCAGGGGAATGACGTTTGACCTGGATTCGTCGCTCAAGTTTCGATTCGCACAATGAGGGGTGAACAGGCGTGAAGAGGTCCGGCAGAGAACAAGGATCGGTATTGATCGCCGTTTTGCTCCTCGTCCTCCTGGGTACGATCCTGGGAGCGGGACTCGTGACGATGACCTTGACCGGGCACCGATCGGTGCTGGCCACGGAAAACAACACGAAGGCCCGTTACCTGGCCGAGACGGCGGCCCAGATCGGGTACCAGAAGCTGCAGGAGAATTTGGATCAGTTTAGCCAGACTCAACCGAGCTGGGGGGCGCTCCTGGCGAAAATCTCGGATCTTCGCACCAGTTTCAAGATCGGCACCGTGGCCCCGGATCCGGCCAAGCCCACGGAGACGTACCAATATGAGTTAAATCTCAACAACACGCCGGACCAAGAGAATGCCACCCAAGGCATCTATGTCATATCCGGAGAACTCGTCGGAACGGGCACCGCCGCGGGCAAAACGGCCACGGTGGCCATTCCGCTTCAGATATCCAGTATTTCGAAAGCATTTAACTTCGCGGTGACGGCCCAAAGCGGCATTTGGCTCAACGGGGGCGTTCAGATCAACGGCGATCTGTACGGAGGGGGCGGCATCGCCTTTCACAGGTACGCTCATTATATCACCAGTGGAAATCCGGAGAGCACGGCCACGATTTATCCCGAAATCAACGGCCGGCTCTCCCTGGGGCAGGGCGCTTCTTTCTACAAAATTCAAAATGAGCCGTCCCAAGACCAGAACCAACTCGGCAAACATCCGTTCCAAAATCAATACATTGTCACTCCGGACCAGCTCTCATCGTTTCTGTACGGTCATCCCGAGATGGCCGACGCGGGGACCGTCACCTTGCCCTCGGTGGATTTCTCCAAAGTTAAGACGCAAGCCCAGTACTATATCGACACTAGCCGGTACCGTCGAGAGTGGCCGTTTGTTGACAAGGACAACAGGACGTTGCACATCGGCAGCAACACCGACAACGGATCCGGCCCGTACACCGGCACCTGGTTTGTCGACGGGAACTTGGACGTCAACGGCCAAGTGAACATCTCCGGCACTTTCTATGTGACCGGCAATGTGACGATCCAGAAAATCAAGACCACCAATCCCATCGCGGCGGTGATCATCGCCCAGGGTTCCATACAGGTGTACAACAACAACCTGTACATGTCCACTCCGGCCGTGCTCAACGCGTTCCTGTGGACCCAGCAGGACGACCTAACTATTTTGGGAGTCGGCTCTAATCTTCAAATCAACGGCGGTGTCATTGCCAAGAACATCATCCTCAACGGAGTCCGGGGAAATACCCAGGACGGATATTGGGATCTCTATTTTGATACTCAGAGGATAGAGAAACCTCCGCGTTTGACGGTGAACTATGATTCGCGGTTTCTCACACAGCCTCCCGCAGGGGTGCCGACCATCCAGGGCTTGCAACTGCGCCGCACCGGAGAGGCAAAAGTGAGCTACTGAATTGCGCCATGGAGGAGATTACATGCGATTTTCCTTGGGTCGCCCTTCGGGAGTCGGGGTGAGTCTTCATGAGCATTTCGTAGAAGTGGTCCGGGTTGACGCTCGCGGTCCTTTTCCGATATTGGGCCATGTGCTGATCCCTTTCCCGAATGACGTGTACGAAAATGGATGGATCAAGGACGCGCCGGCTTTTTCGGAACGGTTCCGGCACCGGCTGGCGGAGGCGGGGCTGGCCGGAGGGCGCGCCTCCCTCTGTCTGCCCTCGTCCACGGTGGTCTTGCGCACCGTTCCCGTGCCGCGAACGAACCGCAAACAGGCCCGGGCTCTGTTGCAGTTTCAAATCGAAAACGAACTGCGGCTCCCCTTCGGCAACTCGGTCCTTGATTTTGATTATTTTCCCCCTTCTTTTTCAGCTCCGGGGGAACCGGCGGGCGAGAACAACGAGTCTCTGGCCCTGGTGGCGGCGGCTCCGGGCGACATGGTGGCCCAAGTGGACGGGGCGTTTCGGGACATGGGCATTCCACTTGCCGCCATTGAAGTCAAGGGGCTGACCATCCTTCGCGCTCTCCGCGCCTTCGGCCGAAACCCCGGGGAGGGCACACTGCTGATCCATTTTGGGCCCGACGCTGTGGACGTCCATTATTATCTCAAGGGTTCGCTTCTCCTGAGCCGCTGGCTCGACCTCAATCCCCGGGATTATGGAAGAGAGCCGGTGTTTCCTCCGGACACTGCCGGCCATCCGGCGGATGCCGAGGCGGCGGCCTCGGGGATATCAGAAGGCACCGGATCCGGCAGCGGGGATGTCGGCCGCCAGTCGGGAGGCGATTCGGGCGAGGGATTTGCGAATGCCGACCATTCCGGCGTCTCCGGCGCCGTGGCCGCGGATGTTCGCACTTCCGGGGTCTCCGGCCCCGAATCCGAGAATTCCGCCCCGACCTGGATGCACCTCGAATCCGGCCATCCGGAAGGACGGGACGTGTTCGCCGCCGATCTGCAATATCAGATCGACCGGCTGTTTTCGTTTCTCCAGTACACCCTGCGCCGGAACGACCAGGCGGTCGGCCGGGTGTGGCTCGCCGGCAGGGTTCCGTACCGGCGGGAGATTGCGGCCCGACTGTCGGACCATTTGGGGCTCCCGGCGGACCCCCTGGATCAGCCGCGGGCTCCGGGCGGCGATGTGGTGGATCTGGCCGCCTTCGGCGCCGCCCTGCGGGGGGTGATCTCTGATGCAGATTAACCTCCTGCCCCAACCGGAATCGTCTGGGCAATCCCGGACCGTGGTGCTCACCGGGAGCGCCGGGGTGCTGGTGTTGGTCAATCTCTGGGCGGCGGTGACATGGATTGCGGCGACGGCGGATCGCGGAGCGGCGGATGCAGTCTACAACCAAATGTCCGCCCGCCTTCCGCAACTGCAACAACAAGCAGCGGAGCTGAGCAGGCGGGAGGAGCTGATCCGACGGATCGAGGCGTTCAACCGCTGGGCAATGAACAGGCCGATCTTTTTGGACGAGGTCCATCTTCTGTCGTCCTTGCTGCCGAAGAACAGCTCTCTGCTCACGGTGCATTTTGTCGGACAGGCGGACTATGACGTAAAGGCTTCCATGCCGGATCTCGAATCGGTGGCGACCTACCTCCGGCAACTGCAGAAAAATCCCAGGGTCGCGTCGTTAAAGGTAAAAACTGTAACCCGGCAGACGGTGACACTCTCCGCGGGCCAGTCGGGAGCCGGGAAAGGGCCGCTCCCGGCTCCCGGCAGCCCCACAACCCAGGCAGCGTCCCCCGGCGGGACCGGTTCCCAGGCAGCATCGTCGGGCAGTTCGGGGAGGACGGGAATGCAATCCTCAATCCCGGGAACGGGGCCGACCAAACCGCCCATAGAAGACCTTCAAGGAAGCGGTGCGAACCAGGGCGGCACCGGCGGGGGCGGCGGCCAGGGGGGCGCGAACACCTTCAGCGCCGCCCGCCGCGCCGAACCGACGGGGAACACCGCCGGTGGAGCGGCGCCCTCTTGGTGGAATCGGCTGCTCGCCCTCCTCCCTTGGGGATCCCAAGAGGCACGGGCATCGGACGGACCGATGCCGGCCGAAGAAAATCCCGACTTGGGAGGGACGTCTCCGGCCGGGTCGGGGATGTCGCCGGCCCCGCTTTCCGGGAGCCCTTCGCAGCCCGGTGCCGTCCCGACCGCCCCGGTGACCGCTCCCCAGGGCGGGGGCGGCTCCGCACCCTCGACGAAAACGGTTTATGAATTGGATTTTACCGTCACCCTGGGACGCTAGGAGGATCACACGATGAATATCGCGGCTGAATGGAAATCCTGGAACCCTTTTCACAAGACGTTGCTCTTGGCGTCTGCCGGGCTCGTCGTCACCGGTGCCGTCCTTGGCTACGCCGCCTTCCAGTCGCGCGGTGCCGCCCGGGAGGCGACGGCCCGGGCGGAGAACACGACGGCCCAAGTGCAATCCCTGGAACGGCAGGTGGCCAAACCCGTCCCACCGCCCGATCTGTCCACGGTGGGACGCGCGATCCCGAATGAGTGGGAGATGGCCCGATTCTTCGCCGACCTCGCTGTCGCCGCCAGGACCCGCGGCGTCTCAGTGGTAAGCGTCACTCCCACCCAGCCCCCGGAAGACCGCGGGGCCTATACGCCGCCCGGCTCCCGGCCTGGGGCTGGCGGATCCGCGCCGAAAACGGGCCAGGCCGTTCCGGCCGGGGGAGGAACCGGCCCCACCCCGGGCACAGCGGCTCCAAGCAATGGGAACAACGGAAACGGCGGAAGCACTGGAAACGGCGAAGCAAAACCGGGCGCCTCCGGGGGACAACCCCCGGCATCGGCACCGGGCGCACCGTCCGGGCAAGGCCCGTCCTCCGGCCCGGGAGGCGGAGCGGCGAAATCCGGCGGGTCCGCCCCGCCGTCCCAGATCCCCGGGCTGTACACCCTGGACCTGTCCCTTGAAGCCGAGGGATCGGGACCGAATTTGCTGGGTTTTGTGGATGAACTGCAGGCCATGCCCCGGTTCGTCTGGATCGACGAATACACCCTCGATTTTACGCAACAAAACCAAAGGGCAGGCGGCGCACCGGTCCCGGCCAAGCTGAACGTGAAGTTCACCCTCTATTCCCATGCACCTTGGGACGCCAAGGCGGCCAATGAAACCCCGTGGCCCTTTCCCATTCAGCCGGCGGGCAATCCCGAGGCGTTCGGCCGATGA
>JASBVV010000057.1 GCA_029960885.1 Kyrpidia sp.
TTTCCACCAAGGCCCGTTGGTAAGGATGCAAGAAGGTTCTCCAGCGCTCCAGAGGCTGAGCCAAGATTTCTTCCAATTGGGCATCGGAGGTGATAACCACCCACTGGCGACTTGCCGCCGGATGGGTCACCGCCCTTTCCACAGTTCCCGGCGCGTCTTCTCTTAAATCCCCTTCAGCCGTTCCCAACCGGGTGGCAGTCCCGGTCCCACTGGGAACATCCGGAACCCCGTGTCCTTGTGCGCTCCCCGATTGCACCTCCAAGCGGGCCGGTCCCCCTTCGTCCCGCTCATCTCCTAGTACTTCGGCCCGCCACTCGTCCATGTATTCCAACACCGCTTCGTATGGTTCCCCGGCCGCCAGCCACTGCAATGCCTCGGCCGCGTCGGCAGGTAAATTCCCTTTCGACCGCTGAAATTCGTCCAGAGTGGCAATCCGACGAACCGCCGGCAACAAAGCGGTGGGCACACCCACATTGAGAAGCTGCTCGTCGGTATAGGATGCAAAAAGCCCGCCGGCTACAGACGGAAGCCCATTCTCAGGGGCGGCACGCCGGTCCCCGTCACCCGATTCCGTCTCTTCCGTGGACCACATCTGCAGCACGCCGGTACGGGGGTTGACCTCGAAATGTTTCCTCTTCGCCCACCGGTAGGCTTCGTCGTGGTGATCCGCCCAGACCAACAACAGGACATTCTCCCCCGGCGGCCAGACCACGATGGCCCTGTAGGCATCGCTGATTCGGACCGAATACACCTTGTCGTCCTCCGCCTCTGCGATGCGCTCCAGATGGCGGCTGCCATGTACGCGAAAATGGCGCAGATCCTCGATCAGGCGTCGAACCCGACTTTGCTCCGCTCTCGGCAACCGCGCATAGGCCTGCAGAAACGTATCTTGAATAGCTACGGTAGCCACCTACACCGCCTCCCCAATGCGACTCTTCCACCAGAGAAGCCATTGTCCCGGATCCGGCGGCACAGCATGTGGGGCGTCGTCCCCACTTCCCTCAACAGCCGTCATCCCCGGCGCATCCTCAGAAGAGGAATCCGGATAGATCCACACCTTCCAGCCAAGCGCCCGGATCGCATCCTGGTCCGACACTTGCTGCCCGAACAACACGCAAAGGCGCTCTTCAGGCCAAGCCAACTCCGCTTCCCCGACAATCCGGCCGCCCTCTAAAAACTCGTATCCCACTTCCGGTTTCGGTACACCGGACTGAACCAAGTGAGCGGCAAACCTACGCACCTGAGGGTGCACGTCGGCCAACCACCCCAGATTGATCCGCGGCTCTCTGCCTCCTTCACCGTTGACGGCGGCCCCGGGTTCCCGCTGCGAATCTTGAACCCTGGGTCCCCGTCTCAGGAACCAGTCGATATCTTCCGGGGGATACAGAAGATCTAACAATTCCCAATCCGACGTCGCCGTCAGCGAACGAGACGAAACGAACCGAACCCCCGTCCAAACCCACTGGAGGAAATTGTGCCAGTGCCAGAAAGCACGCCACGCCCGGCGGAACTCGGTTCTCCATGCGGGATCGTCATGGCGAAGCGAACGGTCGTCCAGGGACACAACCCCTTCATAGAGCCACACGACCGTTCCTGACCGCGTACGGACGGGGAGCGTCTCCAAGCGACACATCAGCAGTTGTCCGGGTCCGAACTGGAAGACTCTGCTCCGCGTCGGTCTCGTCAGATTCCGGCTATCCCTTCCATGATTGACCTGATAGGTTGCCCGGGTCTCAGCCGCCAGGCTGTGATCAGCATCCGCCGGAGCCCGGCTGCCGGAAACCTCCTCACCCGGGGAAAACATCCCGGCAGCCGTCAAGATTACCGTCAGAGCTTGGGCTTTCCAAAAGGCCTTTTGCGGATTGCGCAAATACGCTACTAGTAAGTCCACATTGTTCAACCGCCAAAATGGACCGGGATCCGCCACTCGTCCATAGCCGAATTGTGTCTCCAACATGTGCCGGGTGAGGTAAAACCCTTGTGTCGAAAAGTTTTCGTCCGGATCAAAGTCCGGTCTCGGGTTGAAGCTACCGGAAGGTTCGCCTAAAGCTTCCTGCACATCGTCCCACGTCAGCGTAAAGACGACAAACCGGCGGCTGCGGCGAATACCCTCGCGGACCAATACGTCTCTTCCGAACCGGTATCGGTCCGCCGATCCAATGTGGAATT
Organism: Kyrpidia sp.; assembly: GCA_029960885.1. GTDB lineage: Bacteria > Bacillota > Bacilli > Kyrpidiales > Kyrpidiaceae > Kyrpidia. The sequence goes on from JASBVV010000057.1 coordinate 2,170, forward strand.
CGGCTCCATCACAGAACACCGCCACCGGCAGCGGCTCGTCTCCGGACGGCCTCCTCCCGTTGTCCCCTCCGGAACCGGACACATTTTCCGGCCATAGGACGAAATCCGGCTGATTGGCGAAAGGAATGTCTTCGACCCAGTTCGCCAGGCTTTGCTGATGAACCAAACGCCACGAAACGAGTTGCCGGTTTTCGGTCCAACTGATCCGGGCGCCTTCCTCCCGTCCCCGCCGATACGGCTCCCACGTCACATTTTCCTGGCCGAGCTCCTGCACCAATCGCTGGTAAAGGGCCCGCTCGGCCAAATACTCCAGGTCGCTTTCGAGTAAAGCGGAGCGTTCCCCGGCAAAGGGATCGGTCCAGGGAGAGAGTTGTGCACCTTCCTCCTCTTCCCCTTTCCGGGCTTCCCCGGGTGCCAATGGCGTGCCGTCGAACCGCTGCCACAACGCTTCCCTCTGCAACAGGGGCTCCAGTATCTCCAAGGCCAAACGCCGAGACACCAAACCCTGCTGGTGGCGGTTCTCATATTGGTACAAACACCGGTAACACCCATTTCGGCCGTGGGTGCCGCAACCGCAACCCTGAATCTGCTCCCAAGCCTTTTTGAGCACCTGGGGAATTTCCCCGTGCTCCGCCAACTGCCGCAGATAACCGGTACCGCCGGGGATTTTGTCGTACAGCACTAGATAATGGGCCCTGAGGGAGGTATCCGGAATCGGTTCGTCGTAATGGGCCACCCCGATTTGCCGGCTGGTACCGCCCATCCACTGTTTCAACCCCAGACGGATAATCGCTTCCCAGGTGGCGAGGCGTTCCTCCTGTAAAGCTTGATGCACCGGCAGGGCGATCCTCAGCACCTCGGAATGCAGTTCCCGGTACACGTACACGCCGACTTCATGTCGGGCCGAGACCACCTGCTCCTCGTTGTTCCCCTGGGCTACCCGTTGGGCACTCAAATCATTGCGGGTGAGGTTGCGGTCACAGGCAAATCCCCGGAGGTGGCGAGGAGGCTGCCATACGCCATGCTCATCCCGATACGACGTGGCCCCGCATTCCCGACAGATCAAAAATCCGTCCCGAGGTACGTTGTGGCCTCCAACCCGCCGTTGCCCGGCGCCCGCCTCCGCCGGCCCGAAATTGATTTCCCGCACCGTGGCTCGAGGGAAAAATTCATAGCCGAACACCTGCCCCTGCAGACGCCAAGCCACCGTCGCCGGCTCCCGAAAATCAAACAACCGATGCACCTCGGTGCGCGCCCGGTCCCGATCTTCCTGTTCGTCGGTAATGGCCGTCTGTCCTTTGGGCGGCACCCGGGACGTCACATGACGCAGCCGAATCATGTTCACCACTTGACCTTGATCTCTCCACCCCAGGGTACCGCAACGCGGACAGGCCCCGGCGGGAGCCTCGCCCACCGGTTCCATGTGCTGGCACTCCGGACACACCCGCCAGGCCTCCAGTTCCTCTTTCAACCGGGAAAGAGGAATCTGATTCACCACCGTGTGATGTCCGGATGCATAAAACCGATTGCCCGGCACAAGATCCCGAACCGCCGCCTCGGGATGCCGAGTAAATTCTTCCGGTTGATCTTTCCCGGGGAGGTAGCGCTTCAAGACCACGGCCTGTTCCGGGAACGTGTAGTTGGGCAACAGCCCTTCCTCGTCGGTCCACCATTCGAGGGTATCCTGATCCTGCAGAGCTTTCAATTGACCCCGGGCCTGACGGCGCAACCGCTCCAGCTCCCGCCGTTCCCCGTCCTCCTGATCGGGAATCGCCTGGAGAGCCGGATTTTGCAGGCGTTGATTCAGACGCCGCAGATACCGGACAGCCTCGTCGATCTCCGCCTCACGGCCGGCAATCGCCTCCACCACCCCGATCTTCCAATCTCCTTCACGCAGAAATTTCTCCAAGGTCCCCAGTGTCTCTTTGGAGACTCGGGCAAATAATCCGGAAAACCCCTGCCACAACCGATCCAGGTTTGCCGCCACGTAGGCAAACCACAGGTGGGGAAAGCCTTCCCGCTGAAACTCTGCCACGACTTCCCTGGCCGTCCGGGGAATCCGGGCTTCCTGCCGGTCGCGAATCCAACTGTCCAGCAAATACGCCCTCAGGTGGCGTTTTAACACTTCCGGCGCATCCAAGGGACAAGTGGGAACATCCGTTTGCCCGGACAACATTTCTTCGGGGGATTGCCAGAAATACTGGTCATGGGGATCCTCCCGGACGATTTGGCCTACCAGCGCAACCCCCGTGGACCGTCCGGCCCGGCCCACCCGCTGCACACGGTTGGCTGAGGTGGGGGGAACGTTCAGCAACAACACCGTGCACAAATCCCCGATATCAATCCCCATCTCCATGGTGGGCGTGCACACCAAGACGTTGACCGGGGCAGGCTCTCCCTTTTGAAAGCGCTCCTCCACTTCCCGGCGGACTTCATCGGAAATCAGGCTGGAGTGCTCCTTTGCCACCACCGGTTCCACACGAGCTTCCTGATAGATCCGCGAATAGTAGGTGGGCCTGTCCCGCTCCGGCGCCAGCTCGTAACGGCCTTTGCACCGGAAGGTCAGACAGGGGGTGGAAGAGGCAAACAGATCCGCTTCATCCTTCGGAACCGTCACGCCCCCGTGACAGACGGTGCAACGCAGCCGGGCCGTCCGGGTGTGAACCACCAAAGCTTGCGGGTCCAAGCCATAAGTGGCCCGGTTTCCCCAAAACTTCGTGTCTACCAGACCGCAGCCGGCCATGGCCTGGAACACCCGAACCGCCAGATCGCCGGGATTCACCTCCGGTTCCAGCTCCGAGAGATCCAAAGGAGCGATCAAACAGGATGACACATATTGCCATATCCAACTGCCCGGTCCCCCATAAAGGGAATCCAGGCCGGAATCCTGGCGCGGGGGTCGCCCGTCGACGAAAAACCGGGGCCTTCGCAAGGATGGATCATAGAGCGGATTTCGCTCCCGGCGCAACCAGATTCCCAGTCCTCCGTGTTCCCGGTAGGCAGTCAGGAGTTCGTGGGAAATGCCGCCACTTAGAACCATGCGGTGAACCAGTCCGCGAATCAGCCCTTGGAGCCGGACTTCCAGCCCTCCGTCGCGATCCAGAAAAGGATCGCGTTCCCGGATGGCCGTCGCCGCCTGACGGGCGGCCGCTTCAAGACGAGAAGGTTCCGCACCCAACACCGCGGATCCGGTGAGATACAGGGACCGGCCCAGCGGGGCGTGTAAGCCCAACTCCCGTACCACTCGCCATGTGACGTATGTCTCCACCTGAGCCCACGTATCGGCCGTCCACCGGTGCACGTCCCGGTTGAACCGGTCGGCCATTTTTTCTTCGGTATCGTCCCGATCCACGAAAGCACGCAGATACCCCTCGTCCCCCAGGTTTCGAGGATCCCGCCAATAATCTTGCCAGTCGGCCAAGAGCCGGGCCAACGACCGGCCCGCATATCCGCCCCGCTCGAGCATCTGGCGAATTCCGGTGCGCAGGGTCGTGGATTTGCCCCGGTAACGGATGAACCCGGCCAGTTGCGCGACATCCTGCACTGAATCGGCAAAAGAGAGGACCTTCCGGTCTTCGGTGTGCATCGAGCCCACCGTATGGTTGATCCATACGGCACTTTCGCTGGCCCGGCGCATCGACACCACCATAATGGCATCCCGCTCTCCACAGTAGGGACAGCGGGTCGGATCCACGCCCCGCGAGCCGCGGCGGGGAGGCTTCACCCGGTACACCGGCCAGACGTCGGATCCTTCCGCCGACTCGTACAGGCGTACCCTAAGAGGGCTGAAACCCATCTGCCGGACCTCGCCATAGGACGGCTCCCCCAGATCTCGGGCAAACAGCAGGCGCAGACGATCCGTCTCCAGTCGCTGGCCCGTTTCCGCCTGGGCGAAGATGCCTACCGTTTTGGCCGGGTCCGGATCCAGTTCACCACCTTCCGACTCCAGGGCAATCCAGCCGTCCACCCCGCAGCTGTTACAGACGACCATGGGCAGCGCCGGCTCCCGGGGACCGGCCACATACTCCGGCGCTCCCCCGTCCCCGGCAGAATCCTGTTTCCCTCCGCTAGGGGAGCCGCTGGGCCCTGTTTCCGCAAACATCGGTTCCGGATCCGTCGCCCAGCGGAACCACGGCGTGGGCCCTACGCTTCGGACCAGTCCCCGCATCTCCCGGGCCCAAAGCTCGACCTGCATGGGCAACAGCGCCCGCCTGCCGTCCGTATCCCGGGCATACGCCACCACCGCCAAAAACGAGTGGAGATAAGGGGCCGCAGCCTCGGCATCCTCCGCGCCTTCCGAGACGGAATCCGGCCCGTCCTTCCGGTCTTCCCCCATCTGCCTGTGAAACTCCCGCAGCAGGTGCCGCCACGGCTGAGCCCGTCCAACCGTCAGCCGGCACAGGTGATGAAACCAGGGATGGGCGCGCAGCCGTTCCCCCGCTTCGACGGGGGACAGATCCGCCCCGAACCACAGCCGCACCTGCCGGGCCTGATAGGTCTTCGCCTCTTCCATCGGGTCGGGTTGCAGTTGGCCGGGATCGGCCGGCAAAGACATGGGCTCCGGGTCCCGCAGGAACTCATGCAGGGCCGGCCGGCTTTCCCGGATGACAGACCCCTCCGGAAACGGCACGCCGAACACCGTCTCGGCCAGCTCCCGCAGACGTTTCTCGCTGTCGTCCCCCCGGTCGCCGAGCGTCGCGGACGTCCCCACCGGGCAGACCGAGCCGGGCACCATGTCCAGACGGGCCATCAGCCGGCGCAAGAGGGCTGCCACATCTGCAAACTGCACCCCGTCATAGGTGTGCATCTCGTCCAGCACCAAGTACTTGAGCGTTTCCGATCCGTTGTCCCGCCACAGGCCGGCGTCCGCCCTCCGCATCAGCAACCGGTCGAGCATTTTGTAATTGGTGAGCAGAATATCCGGCGGATGATTCCGCAACGTTTCCCGGTCTTCAATCAGGTGTTCCGCAGTCAGGGTGCGCCGGGACCGTCCGCCGTCCCCGGAAGTGCCGTGACCCACATACAGCCCGGCGGTCACCACCCCCCGGACGGCAGGGTGGTTGGCCAGCAAATTGGCCAGGCGGCGGGCTTGGTCTTGGGCCAGAGCGTTCATCGGATACAGGATCAGCGCCTTGACACCCTTTTGCCCCGCCCGGCGCATCCGAACACAATGATCCAGAATGGGGTACAAAAAGGCCTCCGTCTTGCCCGATCCGGTCCCGGTGGTCATCAGGGTCGGCCGCGGTCCGCCGGGCTGGGCCGAGTTGAGGCGGACAAAAGCCTCCCATTGGTGCACAAAGGGTACAAAGTTCGGTTGCACTTCTGTCAGCGGCATGGGAGTACCGGGCTCCACCGTGCGGTAGGGCAACCGGGTCCGCAGATAGGCGTCCTTGAACAGGCCGACCCTGGGATCGGCCAGGAACCAGTGGAACGCCCGGGCCACCCGTTCATTGCGGATCGGGAACACCGTCTCGATGTACTCCAACAGGGCGTCCCGCCACTCCTGGGCCAACAGCGACGGAATCATGCGCTCACCTCCTGGACCAAACGCCGGAAGCTCCGGTAGGCCTGACGCAAGTCCTCCTCCCGGTCGCAACGGTCAAAGGGCTCTGGGCCGGGCAAAGGCACGTAATCGGAATTCAACAACTCCCGGTGGCGGTCCAGGGCTTTGCCCCTGGGAAGCGCCGCTTTTCCCGCTTCCACCTCGGCCTGCAACTGATACGCCTTGACGACTTCTTTCGGAACCAAACGGCCCTTGGCGTCGTAAAAATAGTCCTCCCGCTCGTATTTTTGCAGGACCGGAAAATACACCCGGTACAGGGTCACCAGTTCTTCTTCGGATAAGCCGTAGGCGAGAGCCACCAAGGCGTCGATCTCCACCAGGGCTTGGCGGCGCTCGTACTCCGTGCGCAGCGCCACATCCCGGTTCCACACCGGGGCCAGGTGGCGCCAGGATGACAGACGTCCGTGCGGATCATGCTTCACGAACCCGTCCGCGGCGAACAGCGGGTCATACAGCGTTTCCCACAGATCCTTGTAGTACACCGTCAAGCAGTTGAGGCGCAGCACCCGGGCGATGATCATCCGGGAAAGCTCGGGATCTGCGGGGAGCGGGAGTTGTTCGAGTTCGGAGTAAATGTCACCCCGGCCCGTGATTTTAATAAAGGCATCGGCCACAATAGAAAAAGTAATTCCGGCAAATAATGCGAGGGTTCTTAGATTGTCCATCGCCAGACCACGAATCGTGTGGACATGCGCCACCCCCGGGGGAATAATGGCCGAGATCAGTGTACGTTCCCCGGATATGGAAGCCATCCGTCGATGCACCAACCGGTACATCCCCAAAAACGACTGTCCCCCGAACCGCGGCGCCCGCCGGTGGTACTCCTCCATGTCCACCGCCGGGACGTAATTGGTCCGCGGCAGGTAATCGTCCGGGATGCGGGTGAGATCAATCCTGCTGTAATCAGCCTTGTTTTTGCATCCATCGTTGGGAGTCTGGTACAACGGGTTGCCCACGTAAATGTGTGGGCCGTTGAGAATCAATTGGTCGATGTGTTCCGGAAACCGAGTGTCCCGGCGAATGGTGCGGGTCTTTTTCACATCGTTTGTTTCATCCCAACACGGCGTCGTGCGGAACTTAACTCCGCTCCGGCTCAGGGGTACCCCGGCCCGGGCCAAAGATTTCAGCACTGACAGGATCTCTTGGCTGTGAACGGCCGGCAGGGGTGCTTCCAAAACCGGCGTCTCCGGAGGCTCAAACAGGTCCCGGAACAGTTCCAACTCCTTTTCGGTCACCGGGATGACCCGGTTCTTGTGGCCCCGGATCTCCCATTTGCCGTCGACAGATTTTATCCCTGGAACTGGACCATGGCCTGTGTGGTGATAACAAGAATTAATAGTCGAAGGAACGAAGAGATTGCTGATCATCTCGAATTGTACACTTTGTTTAGCAAGCCCTCTGTATACGTTAATACTGAAGCGTCTTGTCCCCCCGATTGGAAATAATTTCTTTTCGTTTTCGAATTGGAAATGCTTTACGAGATGGGAGTATAGTAAGGATCGGAAATGATACCCGTCTGCTTCCTCAAATACCCCTTCTTGGTGAAGCAAACCAATCATTCCTTTATTTGAAACCCATCTCAAGGACTGAGCGATGAATGATTTATATAAATTGGACTTTGAACCTGTCAACTCTGGATAGTTCGTCTGTGCATTGAGATACGCTTGCATAGCAGTTGTGGAAGCATATGTCTGCAAGTACGCCTGCCGGATCTCCGGATTTTTCAACATCCTTGGACGCTTCCGGGCCACATCGTCCGCCGACTCGCCCCGCAGCCAGATCAAAGGGTCGTATTCGGCCAACACATCCGCCTCTTTCCATTCCACCGGCACCCAGGGCGGGTTCCCGAGAA
>JASBVV010000058.1 GCA_029960885.1 Kyrpidia sp.
TCTCGCGTTTCACGATGCCTTTTTCGCGGCGGTGGTGTTCGGTTGGCTGACCATGGTGCCCGCTCTTTTTCTGCATCAAAGATCAAAGGCGAAACAAGGCGTGGACGGAGCGCTGGGCCGGTGAACGCGGAGTCCGTGCCGTCGGTGCCTGTGGCAGGCACAGGGCGGCACGGGCCTGGGCCGGTCCGGAACTGCTCTTGCGGGCCATATGCATAAAATGGGTGGCTGTCTTGAAATAATATTCCAGTGGTGATCTTGGGTCCAGACGAGGTAGGGTGGCATGGTGCGAAGAGGAAGGAAAAGGCGCGAGAAAAAGAGCCGAGGAAAACAGATCAGTTGGTCTGCCCCCGAAGTCCCGGAAGTTTCCAATCACTTGTCTGAAAACATTGATGAAACCTACAGCCGATTGGCCGAGGTGTGGGGGAACTGTGACGACATTCAGTTCCGCTGGGTTCAGATCGGGCGCCGAAAGGGATTTATTGTGTGGATTTACACCCTGATCGGCAAAGAGTTAGCCCAGGAGGGACTGCTTGAACCGCTCACCGCGTGGGAGAAACCCGACGTGTCCTTCGACGACCTCCAACGCGCCCTGCAAACGGTGTCTCTCAAGACGGTGAACACGTTGGAGGAGATCAACACGGCCATTGGGAACGGTCTGGCGGTTCTCTGCGTCGACGGCTTTGATCAGGCGGTGGCCATGGACGTGATGGACTTTCGGGGACGGCCCGTGGAGCGAGCATCCCTGGAATCGGTGGTCCGGGGCCCCCAAGAGGGATTTACCGAAAGCTTTGAGACGAACCTCGGCCTGGTGCGCCGGCGGCTCAAGAGCCCCCGGGTGAAGGTGGAATACATGGCCCTTGGCAAAGTATCCAAGACAATGGTGGCACTCATCTACATCGAGGGGATTGTCAAACCGGGACTGGTGGAAGAGTGTCGGGAACGACTTCGGCGGATCAATGTCGATTCCATTCTCGATTCCGAGTACATTGAGGAACTGATTGATGACGCCCCGCTTTCCCCTTTTCCCACGATTGAGTACACGGAGCGGCCGGACCGGCTGGCCGCCGAAGCCCTGCAGGGACGGGTGGGGATCATCGTCGACGGCAGTCCCAACGCCCTTTTGGTACCGGCGATTTTCGTCAATTTCCTGCAATCCCCGGAAGATTATTTTGAACGGTACGTCATGGCCTTGGCGGTTCGCTTACTCCGGCACTTTTTCTTTTGGCTGGCCCTCCTGTTGCCGGCCACCTACGTGGCTTTATTGTCTTACCATCAGGAAATGATTCCCACCACTCTGTTGATAACGCTGGTGGCGACTCACGAAGGGATTCCATTTCCTGCCGTGGTCGAGGCCCTGATCATGGAAATCACCTTTGAGGCTTTGCGGGAAGCCGGGATTCGCCTGCCCAAAGCCGTGGGTCAATCGGTAAGCATCGTCGGCGCTCTGGTCATCGGGGAGGCGGCGGTGAACGCCGGGATCGTTTCCCCGGCCATGGTGATCGTCGTGGCCCTGACCGGCATCGCTTCCTTCACCATCCCCGGCTACAACATCGCCATCACTTTGCGGATCCTGCGTTTCCCCGTGATGATCATTGCCGGAGTGCTTGGTCTGTATGGAATCATCGTTGCCCTGCTGCTTCTGTGGATCCACCTGGTTTCTCTCCGTTCTTTCGGAGTTCCGTATCTGTCCCCCATTGCGCCTCTGGTTATGCCTGATATCCGGGATGCGCTTATTCGGCCTCCGTGGTGGTGGATGCTCCGGCGCCCCAAAACCATGGAGCCTGTGGATTCCACCAGAAGTGCGGACATTCCGAGGCCTTTGCCGGGACAGGACGATCCACTATAAAAGCATCCGGGATAAGCCCGCGGACCGAGAATTTCCGGTTGCGGCCTCTCTGCCGAATTGTCCCGAAGCGGTGTGTGCGATATGTGGACCCCGATGAAGCGGTCTTCAGTGGTTGCCACGGCCCGCCCATCCGGGATGGCCGGCCGGCCGCATCGGAGTACTATTCCCTTCTGGAGGTCCGTCCATGCGTCCACAACTGTCCCGCCTTCAATTCGTGTTTTTGAGCACATGGCTCATCCTTGGCACCGGCATTCTCACGATGCCCTTCGCGATCGGACAATTCGTCGTCCGGGACACCTGGCTCGTCCCTTTTTTATTTCCCCTTGGAGGAGTGATCGTCACCGGGGTGATCGTTCTGTTCCGGTGGACGTTTCCACGGCAGTCGCTGGTAGAGGGCTGCCATACGGCGTTCGGTCCCGTTGTCGGACGGGCGGTGAGCCTGTGGTGGCTTTACCTGATGTTTGTCACCGAGTGCTTCGTCCTTCGCGAAGCGGCCATATTCATCAATACCACGGTCCTTCCGTCGACTCCGAACTATATGGTGACCGCGATTTTCATGATTCCCGTCGCGTACGCCGTGTATCAGGGGGTGGAAGTGATCGGCAGGACGGCAGAAATCATCACCCCCATCGGCATAGGCGTGATTCTGATCCTGTTTTTCTTGGCGATGCAACATGCCGACCCTTCTTACCTCCAGCCCGTTCTGGCGGACGGCTGGAGACCGGTTTTGCAAGGCAGCGTGATGATATGGGCTTATGCCTGGGAATTTCTCTTTGTTCTGCAACTGGGCGAGGAGGGTCGGCAACTCCGCGTGGGAAAAGAACTTTTGGTGACCATTCTCATTCTGACATTGGCCGGTGTTGTGGCTGAGCTCACGGTGACCCTGGTACTGGGTCCGAGCCTGAGATCCACCATTTATCCGCTTTTGGAAGTGGTGCGGTCCATCCGGATCGGGGATTTTATCGAACGTTTGGACACGTTTTATGTGATGGGAGTCATCACAACGATCTTCCTGAAACTCTCTTTGATACACTACGCCTTTGCCAACGGGATCAGTCAATGGTTCGGTCTCCGGCACTACCGGCCCGCCGTATGGAGCGGAGGAGCCGCCGTATGGACGGGCAGCCTGTTTTTTATCCATAACAACATCGCTTTACTGAATATCATCCTGTACACGGTGTGGGGATATTTTACATTTACCGGAATGGTCATCCCGCCCCTGGCGGTTGCGGTGCAGCGGTGGCGCCGGCGCAGGTCCGGATAGACGGGGGCGGCGGATGGAAGAGTGAGCCTTCGCCTCTGTGCCTCGGGCCACAAGTATATATCATTGTAAATTGAATAAAATCAAAGATCCGATTACAGGCGAGGAGATCGATCCGGATGAGAAGCTCATGCGTTCCATTGAGGAGCAGATCGGCATCTCGGAAAACGCCAAAAAGGCGTTCCGGGAGGAGATCCTGATCCGGATGTCCACCTACGCCCGGCGGGGGAAAAAGTTTGAATACCACTCCCATGAACGTTTGCGGGAAGCCATCGAGAAAAAGCTGTTCGCCGACCTGAAAGATGTGGTCAAGATCACCACTTCCACGAAAACGCCGGATGCCCAGCAGCTCAAAAAGATCAACGAAGTGACCAAGCAGTTGATCGAAGAGCACGGCTATTGTCCGATTTGCGCGAACGAACTGCTGCGGTACACCGGCAGTCTGCTGAACCGTTAACCGTTTTCAAAGGGGGGAAGAGACGTGGCACCGGTTCGATTCACCGTTTCCAAGGAAGATTGGTCTCTGCACCGCAAGGGGTTTCAGGATCAGCAGCGCCACCGGGAAAAGGTGCGAGAAGCGATCCGGAAGAATCTGGCGGACCTCATTACGGAAGAGAGCATCATCATGACCGACGGGCGGCAGATCGTCAAGGTGCCGATCCGTTCTCTGGATGAATATCGCTTTCGCTTCAACCACGAAAAACAAGCGCATGGGGGGACCGGGGACGGCCATGCCAAAGCCGGGGATGTTCTGGGACGCGACGGGGAGCCCGCCCAAGGCCCCGGAAACGGTCCCGGAGCGGGGGATCAGCCCGGGATCGATTACTATGAGGCCGATGTGTCGGTGGACGACATTGAAGAGGTGCTTTTCCAGGATTTAGAACTCCCTGATCTCCGGCCCAAGGAGCAGTGGGAGGCCGAAGTGACCGACATCCGATTTAACGATGTGCGAAAAAAGGGGTTGTCTTCGAATATCGACAAAAAAAGGACGATCCTGGAGACCCTCAAACGCAACGCCATGCGCGGTGCGCCGGGGCTCCACCACATCTCCCCGGATGACCTGCGTTACAAGACCTGGGAAGACGTCGAGGAACCCCGCTCCAATGCCGTGATTCTGGCGATGATGGACACGTCGGGGTCCATGGGTGTTTTTGAAAAATATGCGGCCCGCACCTTTTTCTTTTGGACGGTGCGGTTTTTGCGGACCAAATACCAAAAAGTGGACATTGTGTTTATCGCCCACCACACCGAGGCCAAAGTGGTCAGCGAGACGGAATTTTTCACCAAAGGAGAGAGCGGAGGGACGATTTGTTCCTCGGCATATCAATTGGCCCTGAATCTCGTTGAGACCGAGTACCCGGTGCAGAGGTGGAACATTTATCCCATTCATTTTTCCGACGGCGATAATTTGTCCTCGGACAATGAACGGTGTGTTCAGTTGGTCCGCGATTTGATCGAACGGTGCAACATCTTCGGGTACGGGGAAGTCAACCAATATCAGCGCACCTCGACTTTGATGAGCGCTTATCGCCATATTCACGATCCGAAATTCCGGGCGATCCTCATTCGCGAAAAAGGGGACGTGTACCGGGCCCTCAAAACGTTTTTCTCGCCCGTCGCGGCGGAGAAACACGCGTCCTAGGGGGGAGAGGGATGAACCGGGAGGAGATGGGCCGTTTGGAGCAGGCCATCGAGCAGATGATGGATCTGGCCCGGGGATTCGGGCTTGATTTTTATGAGATGCGCTTCGAGATCTGCCCGGCGGACATCATTTACACGTTCGGGGCGTACGGGATGCCGACCCGGTTTTCCCATTGGAGTTTCGGCAAGGCGTTTCACCGCATGAAATTGCAGTACGATTTCGGACTCAGCCGGATTTATGAGCTGGTGATCAACTCGGATCCCTGCTACGCGTTCCTGCTGGACGGGAACTCGTTGGTGCAAAACAAGCTGGTCGCTGCCCACGTGCTGGCGCATTGCGATTTTTTCAAGAACAATGCCCATTTTGCCCACACGTCGCGATTCATGGTGGAGAGTATGGCGGCCAGTGCCGAGCGGATCCGGAGCTATGAAACGCAGCACGGTAAGGATGCGGTGGAACAGTTTCTGGATGCGGCCCTGGCGATCCAGGAACACATCGATCCGTCGGTGACCGCTCGCCGGAGGCCCAGGGATTGGGAGGATCAGATCGAGAAAGCCCGGCGTCCCGAACGCTTGCCGGCCCCCTATGACGACCTGTGGGAGTTGGATGCTCCAAGGACATCGGAGGACACGCCCGCGCTTCCGCGGCGGATGCCTCCGCAACCGGAAAAGGACTTGGTGTTGTTTCTGATTGAGCACAGCCGGACGCTGGAGGATTGGCAGAGGGATATCCTGTCGATCCTCAGGGAGGAAATGATTTATTTTTGGCCGCAAATCGAGACCAAGATTATGAATGAAGGCTGGGCCACCTACTGGCACCTGCGCATCATGAGGGAAATGGATCTGTCTTCTGAGGAAGCGGTGGAGTTTTCCCGGATGCACGCCGGGGTGGTGCTTCCGTCCAAAACGTCAATCAACCCTTATTACGTGGGTCTTGCCATCTGGGAGGACATTGAAAAACGGTGGAACGATCCGTCCGGGGAACAGCGCCGGCGCTTCGGGGTCCGGCCGGGGCAGGGCCGGACCAAGATGTTCGAGGTCAGGGAGATGGAGACGGACCTCTCGTTCTTGCGGAATTATTTGACCAAAGAATTGGTGGAGGAGCTCAACCTCTATCTGTACCAGAAAGTCGGCAACGAGTGGCGGATTGTGGAGACGGACTGGGAGAAAGTCCGGGACTCCCTGTGCGCCGCCCGGGTGAACGGCGGATTTCCGGTGATCCTGGTGCAGGACGGGGACTACCTGCAAAACGGTGAGCTGTATCTCCAACACCGGTATGAGGGCGTGGAGTTGGACGTGAAATACCTGGAGAAGACGCTGCCGTATGTGCACCGGCTGTGGGGGCGTCCGGTCCACCTGGAGACGGTGTTGGACGGTCGGCCGATCCTGTTCAGCTATGACGGGAAAAAGAACTCTCGAAAGTTTTTATAATGAGCGGAGCCGCGATCGTCCAATCACGGCGGCTCCCCGGTGCATAGGGTATAGTACCGGGAAAGGTGGTGATCGCAGATGAGAAAGCCCAAACGGATGGTCATTCATCTCCGCCCCGGTCAGACGCTGGTGGTCAAGTGCAAGAAACACCACTGCCGCCATTGCCGGCGTCCTGAATGATACGTGCGACCCGCTTCGGCGGGTTTTTGTTTTCTGGCTGCGCATGTCGAAATAGGATCCTCGAAATGACGACGTATGCGGGGGGACAAGGGTTGGACGCTTTAAATCGCCGTCCAGATGCCGTCGGAGTATTACGGCGGGGACAAAGAGATGTGCCGCGCGACCGTGGGATATCCCTCGGCCGCGCGGAGTCAGGATCTAAAACAGAATACCGCTCCAGATTTTCACCGTTGTCGCGATGATGACCACGCCGAGTGCCGCACGGAGAACCTTGACATTCATCATTCGGCCGACTCTGACCCCAATGGGAGCCGCGATGATGCCTGCAACGATGACCACGGCGGCGGCTGCAAGGGGAAGGTGTCCCGCGAGCAGCTTTCCCGCGCTGGAACCGAGTGAAGACAAGAAGGTGATGGCCAGTGAGGATGCGATGGTCACGCGGGTGGGGATCTTCAAGATCTGCAACATCACCGGAACAAGAAGAAATGCTCCCCCGGCGCCCACGATGCCCGCGGCGGCACCGACAGTGAGTGCCGAGGCGACGGCAATCCATTTGTTGAATCGAATCTCCCCCAAGGGAATCTCTTCTTCGCCCCGTTTGGGCAAGGACATCAGGACGGCGGCGATGGTCGCCAAGATGGCGTAGATCACATTTACAACATTTCCCGACAAGAATTTGGCCCCATATCCCCCGACAAAGCTGCCGACGAGCACCGAAATCCCCATGATCAGCACCAGCTCCCGGTGAATGACACCCTGCCCGCGCTGGGCGATCACGCCGGCCACCGTCGAGAACAACACCTGGAGGGCCACGATGCCCGCCACTTCGTGCGGTGAGTAAACGCCCACGCCGAGTATCGGAGGAATGTAAAGCAACATCGGATAATTGACAATGGCGCCGCCGACCCCGAGCATGCCCGACAAAAGGGCTCCGACAGCCCCGATGACAGTCAAAGTCAGTGCCAACCCGACCGTCACATGCCCCTCCTCCTTTCGCTTCCCGCGGTGGCCGGAATGGGGAAAATACCCCACGGGGTGTTTCCGGCGACATTATACACCGAAAATCTCTTTTCGTGTCAACACCCAAACCGGATTCATTAAAACCCAAAGGGAAAACGCACGCCGAAAAAGACGGGTCGGGCGTTCCGAAAGGTGTCTTCCCAAAACGAGCCCTCCGGCGTATAATAGTCGCAGGAAGTTTCCCGAAGCCAAAATATTGTCCGATCAGACAATTTGTTTCGGCTGTTAAAGAAAGGAGGGTGGCGAGATGCCCGACATGACGGTCGGAGTGCCGGAGAACAAGGCGGTGGTTGCGGCAAGAATGGCGATGAGCGGGAAGATCAGGGGCTTGCGGGCTCTGCTGCCTTTTGTCGGCCCGGCTTTCATCGCCTCGGTGGCGTACATCGATCCGGGGAACTACGCCACCAATATCCAGAGTGGGTCGCAGTTCGGGTACCGCATGTTGTGGGTGGTGGTCCTGGCCAATCTCATGGCCGTGTTGATCCAGAGCATGTCCGCGAAGTTGGGCATTGCCACCGGAAAGAATCTGCCCGGAGTTGTGCCGGGAACATTTTCCCAAAGGCATGTCCGTCACCCTGTGGATCGTTTCGGAGCTGGCGGCCATGGCCACGGATCTGGCGGAGTTTCTGGGGGCCGCCCTGGCATTGAACCTGCTGTTTCACATCCCGATGCTCGTCGCCACACTGATTACCGGTGTGATCACCTACCTGATCTTAACCTTGGAGCGGTTTGGATTTCGTCCGTTGGAAAAGGTGATCGCGGCATTTGTGGCCGTCATCGGCCTCAGTTACGTGGCGGAGACGTTGTTTTCCAGGCCGGACTGGGGCCAGGTGGCGGTTCACAGCGTGGTGCCGTGGCTGGGTCCCGAAGACAGCGTGATGTTGGCAGTGGGGGTGATCGGCGCCACGGTGATGCCCCATGTGGTCTATCTCCATTCCGGGCTCACCCAGCGCCGGATCGTTCCCCGAAACGATCGGGAGAAGAGGATGATCAACCGGTTCAGCGTGAAAGAAGTGGTGATCGCCATGGGCATCGCCGGGCTGATCAATCTTTCCATGATGTACATGGCGGCGTCGGTGTTTTATTCGAGTGGACATATGGGGGTCGCCGATATCACCACGGCATATCAAACGCTGACGCCACTTCTCGGCCCCGCCGCGGGGGTGGTGTTCCTGATTTCCCTCCTGGCTTCCGGACTTTCCAGTTCGGCGGTGGGGACCTTGGCGGGCCAGGTGATCATGCAGGGGTTTGTGGGCTTCACCATCCCTGTCTGGCTGCGCCGGGTGGTCACGATGATTCCCACGGTGATCATCGTCGCTTTGGGAGTCGATCCGACCCGGACGCTGGTGATCAGTCAGGTGGTGCTGAGCCTGGTGTTGCCGGTGCCGATCTTCAGTTTGATTTATTTTACCCGCCGGAGGGACATCATGGGGGCACTCGTGAACCGGCCGTCCACCACCTGGGTGTCCATCGCGGTGGGGGCGATCGTGACGTTCCTGAATCTGCTTCTCATTTACCGGGTCCTGGGAGGTCCGCTGCCGTTTGCCGACGGCTGAATCTGAATGTGGCCGGCCCCGGCGCCCTCGGGCGTCCGGGGTCATTCCATGGTGAGGTGTTTTCGGATACCGTACCGGTCCAGCCGCCGGTAAAGAGTGGTGCGGGCGATCCGCAGCCTTCGGGCGGCCTCGGACAAGTTGCCTCCGACCTCCTCGAGCAGGCGCAGCAACCGGTCGCGGTCCGCTTCGGGATCCGAACTCGGGTCTTCCGGCAAACTTCCCGTTCGAACCGTTCCGACCTCCGGATCGGTCGGCACAGCACGAGCCGGCACGCCGACCGTACGGCCGGGTGCGGACGACCTTTCAGGTCCGGGCAGAGGCTGCTGTGATGCGAACTCTCCGGCTCTGCGCAATGTTTCCGGAAGATCCCGCCAGGTAATCACCCGGTTGCAGAAAAGGATCGCGTGCTCCAGGGCGTGTTTGAGTTCCCGAACGTTGCCCGGCCAAGAATACCGGTGCACCAGAAATTCGAACACGGCCGGCTCCACCCCGGGTTTCGGCATGCTGTACTGGCGGGCCAATTGGTCCAACATGTGGTCGATCAAAAGTGGGATGTCGCTCCGGCGATCTCTCAGAGGCGGGATGGTCAAGCTGACCACATGGAGTCGAAAATACAGATCCTCGCGAAACTGCCCGTTTTGGATCATGGTTTCCAGATTCCGATGGGTCGCGGCGATGATTCGCGCATCGACGGGGATCGGTTCGGACGATCCCAGGCGGACCACTTCCCGCTCCTGGAGCACTCGAAGGAGATGCACCTGGAACTCCGGCGGCATTTCGCCGATCTCGTCGAGAAACAGCGTGCCGCCCCGGGCTTCTTCGAATTTTCCCGGCTTTCCCGTTTTTGAAGCGCCGGTGAACGCTCCCGGGGCATAACCGAACAGTTCGCTGGCGAGCAGTTCCTTTGGGAGGGCTCCGCAGTTGACCGCCACGAAAGGACCGTTGCGCCGGGGGCCGGCGCCGTGGATGGCCCGGGCGAACAATTCCTTGCCCGTGCCGCTCTCCCCGAGCAGGAGCACGGGGACATCGGTGTGGGCCACCACATCGCATTTCGAGATCAGCGAGAGGATTTCCGGACTTTGGCCGATCACCCCGCCCCAGGACAGCGTCGGCCGATTGCGGCCATGAATTCGGAGACTACCGGGAGAACTGGAAACTGAATGCCCTGATCTACGTCCGGGACGACGAGGAGAAGATGCACGAGCTGTATCCGAAACTGATGGCGCCGGACCCCCGCTGGCAGGTGATCCGAGAGTATTACTGTCCGGGGTGCGGCACCCAGTTGGAGGTGGAGGCGGTCACGCCCTGGTATCCGGTCATCCACGATTTTGAACCGGATATCGATGCTTTCTACGAGGAGTGGCTGGGCCGTCCGGTCCCTGAACCGCAGAAAAAGTAGACCCCCATTCAGGATGTGCCATGCGGCGAGGCGGCCCGTCCGGGTCGCCTCGCGGCGCGGATGCGCCCGGCATGGGTTTTGACTGGGGCGGGATAACGGGATGTCACGATCCACCGGCTGTTTCCGCTTCTTTCACCGCCCGCTGGGCCAGCGAGTGAATCACCATGTCATCCATCGGGGGATT
>JASBVV010000006.1 GCA_029960885.1 Kyrpidia sp.
TATATGGCCCGCTGTTTTTACTTTTGGATGGTGCGTTTTTTGCGCCGAAAATACCGGCGGGTGGAGATCGCCTTCATCGCCCACCACGTGGAAGCCCGGGAGGTGACCGAAGAGGAGTTTTTCAGCAAAGGGGAAAGCGGGGGGACCCGGTGTTCTTCGGCGTACGAATTGGCTCTGCAGTTGGTTGAACAACGCTATCCGCCGGCCACCCACAACATTTATCCGTTTCATTTTACCGACGGGGATAATCTCGGGTCGGACAATGCCCGGTGTGTGGAACTGGTGGAGCGATTGCTGGAGTATTCCAGCGCCATGGGTTACGCCGAAGTGATTTCCCACGGCCGGGAGAGCCGGCTCATGGACGAATTGCGCCGGATCGATGCTCCGGACCTCCGGCTGTTCGCCATCCGGGATCGGGAGGATGTGTACCGTGCCCTGCGCAGCTTTTTTACCCAGAACCGGCAGGTGTCATGAATCTCGTCGGTCGGATGGAGGTGTGGAGGAATGGACCGCGAAGATCAGCGGGCCTTGGAAGAGGCCATTGAGCGGATCACCGACATGGCCGAGTCGTTCGGGTTGCGCCCGTTTCCCATGCGATATGAAATTTGTCCCGCCGAGGTGGTGTATGCCGTGGGCGCCTACGGCATGCCGACCCGGTTTGCCCACTGGAGTTTCGGCAAGGCGTTCGAGCGCATGAAAGTGCAGTACGACACCGGCCTGAGCAAGATCTATGAGTTGGTGGTGAACAGCGATCCCTGTTATGCGTTTTTGCTCGATACGAATACCCTGCTTCAGAACAAGATGATCGTCGCCCATGTTTTGGCTCACTCGGATTTTTTCCGGAACAACGCGCAGTTTTCAACGACGCCCCGGGACATGGTGGAGCGGATGGCGGTGTATGCCGAGCGGATCCGCCGGTACGAATTGCGGCACGGCGAAGAGACGGTCGAATCATTTCTGGATGATGCCTTGGTCATCTCCGAACACAACGTGGCCCGGACGCTGTTCTTCTGGATGACGCGGTTTTTGCGTCGGCAGTACAGCCACGTGGCCATCGAATTTATCGCCCATCATACCGAGGCCAGGCGGGTGACGGAGGAAGAATTTTTCACCCGGGGAGAGAATGGGGGGACCATCTGTTCCAGCGCGTATCGCCTGGCTTTGGAGTTGATCCACGAAGTCTATCCGCCTTCCCGTTACAATATCTACAGTTATCACGTGTCGGACGGGGACAACCTTCCCTCGGACAATGAGCCGTGTCTGGCCCGGATGCGGGAGTTGTTGAACGTGTCGTGCGCCGTGGGGTTCGCCGAGGTCAATCCGTATAACCGTCCGTCGCTGCTCATCAGCCATTTGCAGCGGATCGACCACCCATACTTTCGCCTGGCGCGCATCCGGCAGCGGGGGGATATTCTGGGTGCCCTGAGCAACTTTTTCCGGTCGGGGGAGGGGGAGGTGAACGTATGACCTTGTCGTCGGCGGAAGTGGGTCGGCTGGAGACGGCCATCGGCCGGATCACCGAGACGGCCCTCCGGCTTGGGCTGGACCCTTTTCCCATGCGCTACGAAATCACCCCGGTGGATGTGCTGTATACCATCGGGGCTTACGGAATGCCCACCCGATTTTCCCATTGGAGTTTCGGAAAAGCGTTTTATCGGATGAAAATGCAGTACGATCTCGGGTTGAGCAAGATATATGAGCTAGTGATCAACACCAATCCCTGTTACGCGTTCCTTCTGGACACCAACACTCCGGTGCAAAATGAACTGATCGTCGCCCACGTGCTCGGCCACAGTGATTTTTTCAAGAACAACGCCTACTTCGGGCGCACGCCCCGGGACATGGTGGATCGCATGGCCGCGGCGGCGGATCGGATCCGGGAGTATGAACGCGAGTTTGGGACGGATGTGGTGGAAGCGTTTCTCGATGCCGCGCTGGCCATCCAAGAGCACATTGATCCCTCCCGGTTTCACGCGGCCGCGTGTGGAAAGAGAGTCGAGGACAGACGGGCCGGTAAGCGCCCGGGTCCCTATGACGATCTGTGGGCGTTGGATGGGGACGAGGTGTCCGGGGACGAGCAGGAAGAAGCCCTGCGGTCGGTCATGCGCCGGATCAAAGAAAGGGCGGACGAACGACGGCGGCGGAACCGGGCGGAGAAAGACCTGCTGCTGTTTCTTATGGAACACAGTCCGGTCCTGGAAGACTGGCAGCGGGATATCCTGACGATCATCCGCCAGGAAATGCTCTATTTTTGGCCGCAATTGGAGACGAAAATGATCAACGAAGGGTGGGCGACCTTTTGGCATTTGCGCATCATGAGGGAATTCGACCTGGACCCCGGGGCGAGTTTTGAATTCGCCAAACTTCACGCCGGTGTGGTGGCGCCCTCCGCGGTTCAGATCAACCCCTATGCCCTGGGGCTGGCCATCCTGGAGGATATCGAGCGGCGGCACGGCCGGGAGGCGTTGTTTGAAGTGCGGGAAGTCGAGTGCGATCAGAGCCTGTTGCGCAACTATTTGACGAAGGAGATCGTGGATCGCCTCGACCTGTATCTCTATCAGCGGGTGGGGTCCGAATACCGTGTGGTGGACAAGGACTGGGAGGCGGTCCGGGATCGGCTGATCACTGCCCGGAATAACGGCGGCTTTCCGTATATTGTGGTGGCGGATGGCAATTGCGAAGGCCGGGGAGAGTTGTATCTGCGCCACGAATTTGAAGGGGTGGAGTTGGATTTAAAATACGTGGAAAAGACGTTGCCTTACGTCCTTGCCCTGTGGGGGAGCCCCGTGCATTTGGAAACGGTGGTGGACGGGCTTCGGGTGCTGTTCACCTGTCAGGATGACAAAGTCACCCGGCGGTTCTTGTAGGGGCGGCGCGTTTTATGGAATTTTTATACAAGAGGCCGGACCCGCCCGGGTCCGGGTACCGGCCGGCTACAAGCTGCCCGGCTATTCCTCCGGATCGTTTCCATGGGTCCCCTCCGGGCTCGCGGGGGAGCCCAGGTCTCGGCGAAGGCCTTTCGGGTAATGGTTTTTCAGCGTGCCGCCGGAGATCTTTCCCCATCCCAAGGGGAATCCGTCCACTCCCACCCACACCCAGCCTGCGGGCACGTTCGGAGGGGCGGGAAGAGAACGGCCGTTCAGCCATGCCGCCACTTCCGGAGCGTCTGAGGGCCAGACGACCGAGGGGGGCGAAGCCCCGGGGGGAAGGGCCATGGCCAAGCTGTGAGCGGGGAGAAAGCCGGTCCCCCGGATGATTCCCCAGGCCACCCCTTTGGCCGCGATGCGCAAACCTTCCAAAGATCCCAGGCGCGGCAGAGATTCGGGCAGGGCGATCCAGGTGTCGCCCCGCAGTTCCCAGTGGGCCGGAAGCGAGGCCCCGGGCAGTTGCAGCAGGATGGAGGCCGCCGCCCGGGCGGGAAGTCGGGTGGATTTCCATGGGCGTCTGCCGGCGGCCGTCCACCGCCCCCGGCCGGCGAGGACGGAGTCTTCGGCGCGCTCGAGCAGGGCGTAGAAGTGGCCGTCCGCCGGAACCCGGTGAGGCCACAGGCGGCGGCACAGGGCCAGTTCTTCCCGGCCGTCCGCCCATTCGGGCCGTCCGGGGGCTCCCCCGGGAAGTTCTGCGGGGACGAGGCGGAAGTCCTGCCGCTCTCCCAGGAACCGGGCGATGACCTGTTCATTCTCTTCCGGAGCGAAGGTGCATGTGGCGTAAAGGAGCCGGCCGCCCGGGCGGACCAATTCGGCGGCCGTGGCCAGCATCCGATGTTGGCGCTCGGCGTTGCGGAGGATCCTCCGGGGGTTCCAGGCGGCGGCCACGGCCGGGTCTTTGCGGAACATGCTCTCTCCGGTGCAGGGGGCGTCTAGCAAGACCCGATCGAAAGTACCCGCCCAGCGGAGGAGGGACTCCGGCTGTTCCTGGGTGACCAAGGCGTTGGCGACGCCCAGACGCTCGAGATTTTGCACCAATACCCGGCAGCGCTTGGGATTCGGTTCGTTGGCCACCAGGAGACCCCGATTCTCCATTCGCGCGGCGATGTGGGTGGATTTTCCTCCCGGCGCCGCAGCGAGATCGAGCACCAACTCGCCGGGTTGGGGATCCAGCAACACCGCCGCCGCCATGGCTGCGGGTTCTTGGATGTAGTAAACGCCGGCATCGTACCAGGGGTGAAGCCCGGGTCGGTCCGGGTGGCGATACAGAAATCCTTCGGGCGCCCAGGGAATCGGGCTGAGGGCAAAGGGGGCGCGCCGGACGAGGGTATCCGGTGCCGTCCGGAGAGTGTTGACCCGGAGACCCCGCATCCGGGGCCGGTGAAGGGCGTCGAAAAACTCCCGGGCTTCAGGGCCGAGAAGATCGGACATGCGTTGAATGAACATGTCAGGCAGGATGACGATGGGCTGATCCATTGGGTCGGCTCCTTTGTCGAGGTCATTGCGCTATTTGGTCCGGTTGGTCCGCTTCATCTATAATAAGCACATCGAGGTCGATGGAGGCAAGGGTGCCGCTTTCTTTTCGACTCTTTTCGACCGACGGCTCATGGCGGCGTGGACCGAGCGGTTCGAAAGAACCCGTGATGTTGAAGAGTCCGGAAATTGAGGGGAGAAGTGCCGGCATCCGGGAGAGGAGGGGTTGGGGTGGAAGTGGTCAAAATCTCACCCCGGGGGTACTGTTACGGAGTTGTGGATGCCATGGTTCTGGCGAAGCGAGCGGCGGAGGACAAAGGGCTGCCCCGGCCGGTGTACATCTTGGGGATGATCGTTCACAATCGCCATGTGGTGGAGGCCTTTGAACGAGAAGGCGTGATCACTCTGGACGGAAGCGACCGGCTGAGTCTGTTGGAACAGATCGATCGGGGGACGGTGGTGTTCACCGCCCACGGTGTCTCTCCGGAAGTCCGGGAGAGGGCTCTGGACAAGGGTTTGACGGTGGTGGACGCCACATGTCCCGACGTGAAGCGCACCCACGACCTGATTCGCGATCGGACGGCCAAGGGTTACCATGTGGTCTATATCGGGCGGCGGGGTCATCCCGAGCCCGAAGGGGCCGTGGGGGTGGCCCGGGACAAGGTCCATTTGGTGGAGAATGTTCAAGATATCGACGAGCTGGAACTCCCCGCCGGGCCGGTGCTCGTCACTAACCAAACCACGATGAGTCAATGGGATACCCGGGAACTCATGGAACGGGTCAAAGCTCGATTTCCCCAGGCCGAGGTGCACAACGAGATCTGTTTGGCGACCCAGCTTCGCCAGGAGGCGGTGGCTGAACAGGCCAAGGGATGCGGCCTCGTGGTGGTGGTGGGAGACCCCCGAAGTAACAACACTGCCCGGTTGGCCCAGGTGGCCGAGGAGATCGCCGGAGTGCCCGCCCGGCGAGTGGCGGACGTCACGGAACTGGACGTCGAGTGGCTCAAAGGGGTTCATCGCGTCGGGGTCACCGCGGGGGCGTCGACACCGACGCCCATTACCCGGGAAGTCATCACGTTCCTGGAACAATTTGACGAATCGGATCCGTCCACCTGGTGTCCGGTTCGGACGGTTCGCCAGGATCGTCTGCTGCCGGTGGCGAGGAGAGATTCGTGACTCGGACGCGACCGCCCTCCGGAGAGTTCTTCGCCCCGGGTGGGCGGCGACCTTTTTCCGGTCGGAGGCTCATCCGGTGTACAACTGTGAAAATTTCATTCGACAAAATGTTCACAAAATCGTATGGAAATGAATGAAGGAGTTCAGAAGAGTTGCAGAGAATGAGTAACCTTAACGCAGATACGCGGCTCCGGGGAAGGGACCCGGTTTCCGGCTGCACGGATCTCCAAATTTTTCGAATCCCGTCGGGCCGCTTTGCACCTCCGTGCGGCGGATCATCGAGTGACTGGGCAATACGTGGGAGCCCCGCGCCCGGGATCTGTCCGAACGATGGCCGTTCGGCCGCCGAGTGCGGGGGAGGGGTTACGACGCCACTCTGTCAAAGGAGTTGAGACCGGTGAAGTGCTGGACCGATGTTCGCGAGGATCTCGTGATATTGACCATTGACGAGTCTCAACCCGGGACCCGGGCGATTCGTTTGCCGTTTTCTCAGTCCGTGTCTTCCGCATCCGTGTCGGGGCCTTCAGGAGTGTTGATCCATGCGATGGGCGGCGTGGGTTTTGATCATATCGCCCGGGCTATCGATGTGGTCAATATCCACGCGTACATGAAGCACATGGATGTCTCCCGGGTGGCTTATGTGGCCACCGATGTGCGCCAGTTGACAGTGTTCATGCGGCTGGCCAAAGCGTGGGGCATCCACCACCGTGCGTCGTATTTCAATCATGTGACCGATGCGCTGAAATTCTTTGAGCGCGACCCCTTTCCCGAGGTCATGACCGCCTGAACGGGCAGGCGGGGTGACTTCGCGGGGGTCAATTCGGCCGGTTGAGATTCCACGGCACGGGGACGGCGTAAGGAATGGGGTCGATGAGGCCGGCTTCCCGAAACCCTTGGATCCGCAGTTGGCAGGAGTCGCATACGCCACAAGCCGGAACCGTGCCTCGGTAACAAGAATGGGTCAAGGCGTAAGGGGCGCCGAGCCGGGTACCCAAGCGGATGATCTCGGCTTTGCTGAGGTGAACCAAGGGGGCCTCCAGCCGAATGCCCGGACCGTGGGCTCCGCTCACCGTGCCCGTATCAATGACTTGTTGAAACGCCTGAAGAAACTCCGGCCGGCAATCCGGGTACCCGGAATAATCCAGGGCATTGACACCGATAAAGATGGCCCGGGCGTCGATCCGTTCGGCAAACGAAAGGGCCAGGCTGAGAAAGACAATGTTGCGCGCGGGCACATAGGTGGACGGAATTCCCGAGGCGATTTCTTCCCGGGTGCGCCCGGTGGGGATCTCTTGATCCGGATCGGTTAAGGCTGAGCCGCCGCGGACGGCATCCCCCAGGTCAAAAATTCGGTGGCGGTCCTGTACGCCGTAATGGGCCGCCACCTGACGGGCGGCTTCCAATTCCACGGCGTGTTTTTGTCCGTAGGAAAAGGTCATGGGATACAGCTCGTATCCGTCCCGTTCGGCTACGGCCATACAGGTGGTCGAATCCAGTCCTCCGGACAAGATCACCACCGCCCGCCGGCCGGTATGTTCCAGGCGGAGGCCTGTCGGGTCGGTCCACGGAGCGCCCCAGCAGAGGTCCTCGGAGGGCGACCCCTGGGCGGCCTTCGCTGGCCGTGGCCGGATCCGCTTTTCTCTTCTGTCCATCGAATTATACCCCCCTTCTTTCCGGTTCCCAGATCCATTTGTGCAATTGAACCTGCAGCCGCACGTCGAGACGATCCCTCAGGATCCACTCCGCCAGGATCCGAGGCTCAAGGACGCCATGCACCGGGCTGAACAACAACCTGTAACCCTTTTCCGGCTCAATGTCGTACCGGTGAATGATATCCTTTGACCAAAGATAATCCTCTTCGTTGCCCACCACGAATTTCACTTCGTCCCGACAGGGGATGATTCGTTTCAAATTATCGAAATCCATATAAGTGTGCATTTCCGAAGACGGCACTTTGATGTCGAGGATAAAACGCTGCCGGGGCCGCAATTTCACCCGGTCGATGCTCATGGATCCGTCCGTTTCGATAGACACTTCATACCCGTGGCGGTCGAACAGGTCGAGAAGATGCTGGAGTTCCTCCCGGGGCTGAATCAACGGCTCCCCGCCGGTCAGACATACCCTGCGAACGCCATAGGTATGCACTTTGGCGAAAATGTCCTCGGGAGTCGTCCGGCTGCCCTCGAAATAGGCGTAGGTGGTGTCGCAGTAGGAACAGCGGAGATTGCACCCCGTGAAGCGTACGAACACCGTGGGCAACCCCATTGAGGACGACTCGCCTTGGATCGAAAAAAAGAGCTCATTGAGTTTCACGGCTTGTCATGTCCTCCCTCTGTACCTCCGCATAGCTGGTCGGGGTTTCCCACAGCCGCACCCGCTCCAGGGTCACCTCCGCTCCCCGCGGAGACTGCAGCAAGGAACGGGCGATCTCCTCATATAGAAACACCACAAGGTTTTCCGCCGTGGTGTTGAAAGGGACCAATTCGTTCAAATATCGGTGGTCAAACCGCTCCAGGACCACCCGCTGAACGAGAGCTTTGATCTCGTTGAAATCCACCACCAAACCGCGTTCATCGGGACATCCTTTTATTTCCACCTCCAGGCGATAGGTGTGTCCGTGAAGATTGGTGCATTTCCCCTCATAAGCTTCGAGACGATGTGCGGCATCGAAACTAAATTGCTTGACCACGGAGACCGGGTACGTGCGATAACGAAGCGGGTTCCGGGTGATCATGGCACCCACCTCCCTTTTCCCATGATAGCCTGTGCCTGCCCGTTCGTCCATATGTGTCGCGGGCTCCCGGGATTTCGTCGTTCGGCGTCCCGCTCAAAGGGGCCATCCCAAAAGATCGCGCACCACCACGCTGGCGAGGATCATTCCGGCCACCGGCGGGACAAAAGCAATGCTGGCAGGAGGGAACACCGACTTCCGCGTTTTGGCCGCGGCCCGTTGTTCGGGAGTGACCATTCGGGAGAGCACGTCCGGTCTCGGCGGCCTCGGCGGTTCATCTGAACAGACCGTTCGAACGCCCGAGGCGATCCCCCGTTTGCGCAACTCCCGGCGAATCACCTTGGCGATGGGATCAATGCGGGTTTCGGAAATGTCCATGACCGGGAACCGGGTGGGATCGACCTTATTGGCGGCTCCCATGCTGGACACCACCGGGATGCCGCGCCTGACGCAGGTCTCGATCAGATCGATTTTGGTGCTGACCGTATCGACGGCATCGACGACGTAATCGGGAAGATGCTGAAAAAGCTGCCCTTCGTTCTCTTTGCCTAAAAAGATCTTGAGCGGAATCACGTCGCAATGGGGATGGATCCGGCCGATGCGCTCTCTCATCACGTCCACCTTGGGACGTCCCACCGTATCCATCAGGGCGGGGACCTGCCGGTTGATGTTGGTGATGTCCACCACATCCCGGTCGATCAGAATCAGACGGCCGATCCCGGTGCGCGCCAAGGCTTCCGCCGCAAACGAACCGACCCCTCCCATCCCGACCACCGCCACGGTGCTCCGCATCATCACCTCCAGCCCTTCCGGGCCGATGACCAGCTCTGTTCGGGAAAACGGATGTAACATACCATCGCTCCTCGTAGGGCGACGTCCTGTTGTGGTTGTCCGGTCCTGTGTTATACTGGAGCCGGGAGGGCGTGCCGATGGTGACGTTTCTAGGATATCCGAGGTGCAGCACCTGCCGCAAGGCCAAGGGGTGGCTGGCCGAACAGGGTGTTCCTTTTGCGGAGCGAGATATTGTCAAAGAGCCCTTGAACCGGGAGGAGCTCGGATCCCTTCTGGCCTCGGCCGGCATTTCCCCTGCGGAATTGGCCAACGCCAAGGGAACGCGGTATCGGGAACTCGGACTGAAAGAGAAGACCCTCGGCGACGATGAGTGGCTGGATCTGCTCAGCCGGGACGGGAAACTGTATCGGCGGCCGATCCTCTGGACCGATCGGGATGTGGTCATCGGGTTTGACAAGGATCGTTGGGGCGAGGCGTTGAAAGGCTGAGTCCGGTCATCGGGCGGCCCCAGTCCGTTCCCGGCGCCGGGACGGTGTGAGAGAAGTTCGGTTCAGTGAGAGGTTCACCGAGGAACGCGGTTTTGCGAAAACCGGAGGGAAGAACAGGTGCCCAAGACGTGGGTGGACCGGGAGACATGTATCGCGTGCGGCGCGTGTGTCTCGGCGTGTCCTGATGTGTACGAATGTGATGAGGACGGGTTTGCGTTCGTGAAGCTCCCTGGGGGAAGGGAGGGGGCTGTGGAGATTCCCGAGGAGTATGTGGACGACGCCCGGGACGCTTTTGAAGGGTGCCCGAGTGAATCGGTGAAGTGGCGGGAGGATTCCTGAGCGCCCGGCGTCCGGGCGCTTTCTTGCGGGATCCGCCGCCCTGCGGATCTTTGCAGGCGTGCGGGCCGCAGGGGATTGTCGGGGAACGGAGGTCGTGACCGGTGGGAAGGTACTTTTGGGGGATCGGGGTTCCCAAGGAGATCGGATCGCGAATGGAAGAGTGGATCGCCGGCCGGGGCGCGCAAATCCCGGTGAAACGGTGGTACACCCGGACACAGTTTCATGTGACCCTTCTCTTTTTCGGCGACTTGATCGACGGGAATCTCGACGCGGCTCACCGGGCTGCGGAAGAGGCGGCGGGAATGGCGGCTCCTTTCATGCTGACGTCGGACGGCCTCGGGTCGTTCAACCGGAGCAAGGTGGTTTGGCTGGGGCTCAAAACCAACCCGGCCTTGTTTGCGTTGCGCCGCCGGCTTTGGGAGGCCGCGTCGGCGTTGGATGCGGCCGGGCATGATCGTCCGACGTACCGCCCGCATATCACTCTGGGGCGCCTGTCCCGGCCCTGGAGTCCGGAGGAAATCGACGTGGGGGACCTACGCCTCCTCGAGGGTTTGCAGTTCGAAGTGGATCGGTTTCATCTCTATGAGTCCCGCTTGAGCCCTGCGGGCCCGGAATACCGGATCCTCCGCAGTTTTGTATTCCGGAACAGGCCGGCGGGGGAATGAGACTGTTGCCTGGGGGTCGGAACGGGTGCGGCAAAATTATACATATAATTTGATGAATAAGGACTTGATTCAAAGATTTGTTTGATATATATTTACTCTATATAATGATATCTGTTGATTATAAGAGGGGGAAGTTGGTGTTTTGGAAAGATGGTCAGACAATAAGATTATAGGTTTAACGAGAAAGTGCGTCGCCTAAGAATCCGGGGGAGGGGAGAAACAGCTCAGTGTATCCGAATCGGACAGATTGTCGGACAGTACGACGAAACGGGCATTTTTGGAGAAGCGGAACATCGATGAAGGAGGATGGATGATGGTGAACACCCGGAGCCAGACGCTTGCCCAAAAGAACAGCAAAGCGCGTTGGTGGATTATGATCTTGATTTTTTTCAGCACTGTGATTGCGTACACGGATCGTTCGAATATTTCGGTTGTCGCCACGACCATGATGAAAGAGTTTGGATGGAACGAGAGCCAGTTCGGCCTGCTGTCATCCGCTTTCTTCCTGGGTTATCTGCTCTTGGGGATTCCGGCCGGTTGGCTGTCGGATAAATGGGGCGGCGTCAAATTGTTGGCCTTCGGCGTTGCCATGTGGTCGATCTTCACCGGGTTGACGCCTTTGGCGTGGAGTTTTCTCTCCATGCTTGTCGTCCGGTTTTTATTGGGGGTGGGGGAGGCCGTCAACTTTCCGTCCCACACCGCTGTTGTCTCCCGATGGTCACCGACCCACTCCCGAGGCAGATGGCAAGGTTTGAATATGTCCGGGATGGCCATCGGCGTGATGATTGCCACGCCGATCACCTCATGGTTGACGGAGAGCATTCATTGGCACGCTTCTTTCTATTTTTTCGCGATCATCGGGATTATTTGGGCCATTCTCTGGTTATTTATCGCCACTGACGATCCTCGCCAGAATCGTTTGATTTCTTCGGCGGAACTCGAGGAGTTAATGGATGTCACGGAAATGCACGAAAAGCAACATCAATCCAGAACTTGGCTGAATATGTTGAAAGTGAAAGAAGTTTGGGGTTTAACGTTAACATACTTTTTCCAGAACTACAATTGGTATCTGTATCTGACTTGGCTGCCGGCCTATTTTATGAAGGCCCGCGGGTTCAGCCTTCTGAAGGTGGGCATCTACGGTATGCTACCGTGGATCGGGGCGTTCATCGCCATGAATCTGGCCGGTCTCATTTCGGATCGCCTGGCCAAAGGCCGTTCGTTGACCGAGGCCAGAAGGATTCCGGTCTATGTCTCGTTCATCGGTACGGCGATCTTCATGGCTTTGGGGGCATATACGCCTAACCAATGGATGGCGCTGTTGTATATCACCCTGTCCGTGACATGCCTGGGCATCAATTTCGCGATGTTCTCCGGAATTTTTCGCCCAATAATAACGGCCCGAAAAGTGGACGTTTCCGGAATCATGACCACATCCGAACCATCGCCGACATTCTTCATAAAAGTTACTGTTTCATCGTTTCTCTCGGTTCCGCAGTCGTGCTTTTCGTCGGTGCGGCGTTGGCTCTGATCGGCGCGGTGCTGACTCGATTTATGATTTCCGCCAATCGAGTGCTGGACTGAATGATGAACGGTTGATCAGATGATAGGATGAAGTATATAATGGAAAAAAACCGGAACGGAGGGAATATCCCGATCATACAGGCGAACCGGCGGTTGCTGTCCAGCGGCATGAGGGGGGAAGAGAATGGCGGTCGAGACGGATGAACAGGATCTTTACGTCAAACGCATGCGAACGCTTCAGAAACAGATGGGACATGGCGGGTTTGACGCCGCATTGATCATGCAGCCGCGAGACCTCTTCTACTACGCCGGAACCGCCCAACCGGCAAATCTCTGGATTCCTGTCGCCGGTGAGCCGATTCTGTTCACACGTCGCGCCCACGCTTTGGCCAGGGGTGCCACATGGATTCGCCGGACGGTGGAAGGGAACAGCTACGCCGACCTTCGCCGGTCGTTGACTGAAATAGGTGCCCTTCCCAAAGGCGGCGCGGTCCTGGGAGTGGAGTTGGATGTGGTGCCGGCTGCCTTGGTGAACAGTCTGGCCCGGCACTTTGCGGACGTCACGTTGAAGAATGTTTCCCCCTTGATTGTGCGCCAGCGTTTTGTGAAAGATCCGGCGGAGGTCGCCCGGATCCGGGAAGCGGTTGAAGCGTGGGAGGAGGGACACCGCCAGGTGCTGTCCCGGCTCGTCCCCGGGAGGGCGGAATATGAGATCGCGGCCGCCATGGAATATGGGGTGCGGAATGCCGGGGGTGACGGGGTCGTTTGGTTTCGCCGATGGGATGGATGTCTGCCGGGCGGCGGGATCGTGAGTTCAGGCCCGAACGCCTGGGTTGTGTCCGGTCACGCCATGACGGTGACCGGGGTTGGGATGAACCAGGGATTGCCGTGGGGGGCCTCGGATCGCAGGGTGGAGCGGGGCGACTTGGTGGTCGTCGATTATGGGGTCACCAAAGGAGCCTATCATGCCGATATGGCGAGAACGTACTGTGTCGGCAAGCCTTCCACGAAACAACAGGGCCTTTGGGATCGGCTGATTGAACTTCACCACACGGTGATCGAACGAATCCGGCCCGGGGTGACCGGCGAAGAGCTGTACCGCATCGGAGCCGAGGCTGCGGACAAGATGGGGATGACAGAGTATTTTATGGGGGTGGGTGCCGACCGGGGAACGTATATCGGCCACTCCATCGGACTTGAAGTGGATGATTGGCCGGTCTTGGGGGAGGGTTCCCGGGATCCCTTGGTGCCTGGGGCGGTGGTGACGATCGAACCGAAATTTATGATTCCGGGTCTCGGTGCCGTGATGGTGGAAGATGATATCCTGGTGACGGAAGAAGGGCACGAAATGGTCAGTACCCTCGGCCATGAGTTATTCTACGTGTGACCGGGATTGAAAACGGTCGGTGGAGGTAAGCGCTCGATCCGATTCCGGGGCATGCGGCAAGGGGGGCACGGCTCTGTTTCTGCATGTGGTCGTTCCAGTCATTTTTGTGATCGGCATTGGATATGTGTTTGGACGGTACGCGTCGGTGGACCTGGATTCGATCTCGAAATTCTCAATGGTTGTTCTGAGTCCGGCCCTGATTTTCAGTTTTCTGGCCCGCAATCCACTGAGTTCCGAACAGTTGGTGCAAATTGTCGCCGCCGTCTTGTTGTTTACTGCGGTCATGGTTGCGGTGACGCTGGTGGTCATGGGGCTGTGCGGCATGAAGCCGTTTATCAAGCCCGCCCTTTTGGCCACGGTTTTCCCGAACACCGGAAATTACGGATTGCCCATCCTTCTGTTCGCATACGGTCAGCAAGCGTTCTCTTTAGGGGTCGTCATCGTCGTTTTGAATTTCATCCTCATGTATACGTTGGGGGTGTATTTTGCTTCCTTGGAGCAGGCCAGTTGGCGCACCGCGATGGCGGATGTGGTCCGGCTTCCGACGACGTATGCGACCCTGGCGGCCATTGTTGTGAACGCGCTGCACATCCCGATCCCGAGCTATATTTATGATCCTCTGAAAATGATGGGCGATGCAGTGATTCCCGTGGTCATGCTGATCCTCGGGATGCAGTTGGCACACGTGAAACCCCAGGGCGATACGGGTCCGGCGGTGGTGTCCAGTGTTGTGCGGTTGGTCGTGTCGCCGGCGGTGATGTTGGGCATCGTGTATCTGTTGGGAATCGGAGGGCTGACGGCCAAGGTTTTGATTGTCCAGAATTCCATGCCCACGGCGGTCATTATGACAATGATCGCCGCAGAATACCGAGCTCGACCGGACTTCGTCGCCGGGACCACGTTCCTGTCGACGCTGATGAGCTTTGGTACGATCACCGGGTTGCTCTACGGGGTTAACCGATTGTTCGGCGGTTAGCGTTGTTCCGCGCCGGCGGCGCGGGGTGACTGCGGAGACCGTTCTGCCCCGCGGGTTGTCCGGTGAAGGTGCGTGCACATGGAAACCACGTTTTGGAATGGTGTGAGACGATGTTTCAATCCGTGAGGCATAAAAAGGTATTCGAGAGATCCTGGATCAGATCAAGGAAATGCTCGTCAACGAGCAGCTTTCGGTCGGGCAGCGAATTCCGTCCGAGATTCGGTTGGCGGAAACCTTGGGGGTGAGCCGATCGTCTCTTCGTGAGGCGCTGCGGATCCTCGATGTGTTGGGAATCATTGAGGCAAAAACCGGCGAGGGGACGGTCATCCGCAAGGCCGATCCGGAAAACCTCAAGAACCTCATGACGTTGGTGGCCGTATCCGGCGGTATTGATACGGTGGATTTGTACGAGGCCCGGTGTGCCATCGAAGTGCAGGCGGCGATGTTGGCGGCACTTCGCCATAGCGATGAAGATGTGCGCGCCATGGAGCGGGCGCTGAAGGACATGGATGAGTGCCGAAGTGCGGATGCTTCGGCCCAGTCCGATTATCTGTTTCATCGCGCCATCGTCCGGGCGTCGCAAAATGACGTATTGAAGATGATGATGAGTTTTATCAGCGACCTGTTGGATGAGCAGATTCGCGACACTCGTTCCCGATTGGGTTTGGAGATTCTGGATCGATTCCAGAAACAACATTGGGCGATCTTTGAAGGTATCGTGAGCCGGAATCCGGAGGGCGCCGGAAAGGCTGTCCGGGACCACCTTACCTATGCTCAGGAGAAAATGGGTTTTTTGTGGAAGCGAAGGATTGGAAGATAGTCCATTCAGAAAGGAGGCTTCCTTCTTTTTGAGTGATTGTCAGACTATCCGATTAACCAGGAATTCGGGGCGAAAGGAGGCCGAAGCTGTGCAAGAGCTTCTCTCGCGCTTTGACGGTCGGGATCCCGTGGCTCTCGGGAGACTGCTGAAGGAAGTGGAGAACGGGACCCCGCTGGGTCAGGAGGCTTTGCGACATACGGCACCCCGCCATGGATGTGCCCATGTGGTGGGGATCACAGGCCCCCCGGGAGCGGGAAAAAGCACGCTGACCGGAAGGCTTTGTAAACAGTGGGCAGAGGCGGGGCTGGAGGTGGGGATTGTGTGCGTGGACCCGACGAGTCCTTTTTCCGGGGGTGCGTTGTTGGGGGATCGCATACGAATGTTGGAATTGTCGTCCTATCCCAATGTTTTCATCAAAAGTCTCGCCACCCGGGGCAGTCTGGGGGGGACGGCCGCCTCCACCGCAGACATCATCCAGTTGATGGACGCCTACGGGAAAGATGTGGTGGTCGTGGAAACGGTGGGGGTCGGCCAAGTGGAATTTGATGTGATGGATCTGTCGGACACCGTGGTCCTGGTCAATGTTCCCGGGCTCGGAGATTCCATCCAAACTCTGAAGGCGGGCATTATGGAGATCGCCGATATCTTTGTGATTAACCAAGCGGACCGGCCGGGTGCGGACGACAGTGTTCGAGATCTGCAACGGATGTTGGCAGACCGGCAAGGGGCGGGTTGGCTGTGGCCGGTGGTGAAAACCGTGGCCACAAGAGGTGAGGGGATTCATCGGTTGGCGGAAGCGATTGAAAATCACCGGGCGTACCTGAAACGGGAACAATTGTGGGACGAAAAGCGTCGCCGCCGAAATCGTCAACGGCTGATGCGGGAGATGGACAGGTTGTTCCGCCAACATGTTCTCACACGGATACAGATGAACGAAACCGATCGAGGACTGTTGGAAGCGGTCGAGAGGGGGAGTCAAGACCCCTTTTCAGCGGCTCGGTATCTTTTTCAAGAAATTGTGAACCAAGGAGGACAACCATGATGGCGGATCGAGAGCAGCTCTTTAACCGGGACGAGATCCGGCGAATTCGACAGGAAAAAGCGCGTTGGTACCGGGAGACGGTCAAAGGAAACGACGGAGGCAATGACTATGTGACGGATTCGGGAATCCCGGTCAACCTGATCTACAGCCCGGACGACATCGCGGATTTCGATTATTTGAAAGAAAGCGGTTT
>JASBVV010000059.1 GCA_029960885.1 Kyrpidia sp.
GGCCGAAGAGCTGATGGTCACCGAACAGTTTCTGCCGTTCAAAGACCGGCTCACCCACTATCTCCAAAATTTCATGGTGGGATTGCAAAAATACGCCCCGCAGATCGAAGGGATCCTCCGGCGCACCGATCCCGATCGGTGGGAGCGATTCCTACACGCCGTGGTTCAAGCGGACCTGCTCATGCCGTCCCTGGAAGAATCCTTCACCGAAGAAGAGCAGCTCCGGCGTCGCCGCGAAGAATGGGCGGTGTTCGTGCAGTGGTTTACCGGGACGGACCGCGAGGAGAGCGATGCGGCCGATCTTGAGCGGGAAACGAAAAATGCCATCGCCCGGGTGGTACGGATGGCCGTGGCCATCCAGGAACGCCGGCGGGTGGGACTCAGCCGGCGACAGGAGCTGGACGATCTGGGGCAATGGTTTTTCCGGATCGACTCCCGGGCCGAAGCGGACAAGCTCGCCGCCTACGCCTTCGGTTTGTTCCGTGCCCATCATTTTCAAGGAGAGCCCCAGCGAATCTCCGATGCCGGGGATCTGTCCATGTGGGATCAGCCGCCCCAGGTCCGCGCGCTGGGATCGCGCAGCCGCGCCCGGCGCCGGGCGGGGAGCGCCGAGCCGGTCCGCGATACCCGGCGGGAACAGGCCGAGACCCGGGCCCGGGTGATGGCCCGAAAGGCCGCCGAATCCGAAGTGGTGGCGCGGTTCCTCGAACTCGGGGAGTTCGATCTGAGCGAGTTGGACAGGCTGACCCCGTTTCACCGGCAGGTGCTGCTGCAATGGCTCAGCCGGTGCCTGTCCAACGTCTCGAGGACGGCCCACACCCCCGAAGGCCTTGAGGTCCGCATCTCCGACCCGCCGGATCGCCGGCGGACGGTCCTCCGGTTTGAGGACGGAGAGTTGTCCCTTCCGGATTTTCACGTCCGGGTGCGAGAGGTGACGGCGCGATGAAACGCGTTCACCAAGCTTCCACGCCGGCGGAGCCGTCCGGCGGCGAAACGATCGGCAGTGAGGAGTTCCGCACCGCCGCCCAGGCGCTCCTCAACCGCCCGTGGGTGACCAAGGTCGACGATCCGGAACTCTTCCGCCTGATCAAAATGCACTACGGGCCGCTGCGGGACTGGTTTTACAACCATCTCGGGTACGGGTTGATTTTGACGCGGCACCTGGCCAAGTTGGAGAAAATTCCCGGGTCTTTTCAGCCGTGGATGGGCATCGAAGGCTTTCAGAGCCCCAGGGACTACGGCTTTTTCACCTATGGCCTGTGGTACCTCGAAGGGAAGGGCAACGGAGAACAATTCCTGCTCTCGGAAATGGTGGATTCCATCCGGGAGCATCTGCTCGGCATCGAGGTCCATGTGGACTGGACGTTGTACGACCATCGCCAGTCCATGGCCCGGGCGCTGAAGAAACTGCGCCAGCTCCAGGTGCTGGTGGCCATCGAAGGGGAAGAGTGGGAATGGGCCCGGGAGGGCGGGGACAGCAACGTGCTGTACGAATCCTCTCCGCTCGCGCATTATGTGCTGCGCCGATTCCCCAGGGAACTCGCGGCCGCCGGGAGCGTGGA
The DNA here is from genome assembly GCA_029960885.1 of Kyrpidia sp. Classification (GTDB taxonomy): domain Bacteria; phylum Bacillota; class Bacilli; order Kyrpidiales; family Kyrpidiaceae; genus Kyrpidia. Next base: position 1,563 of record JASBVV010000059.1, read on the forward strand.
CGCGCTCATCGAGACGCTCGCAGAATCTCGTGTGGAACCGGCGGGGGACGAAGAAGGGGCCGACGTGGTTCGGCGGCGCCACCGGGTGTTGCGCCGGCTCCTCCTGGAGCCGATCGTGTACGATTGGCAATGGGAGGAAGAGGAGCGCCGGTACGTCCAAACCCAGCGCTCGTTTATCCTGCGGCAATTGTCCCACGTGGGACTGGAGGGAAGCCGTTTTCGGGAAGGGCTATATCTCTCCTGGCCCGAGCTCACAGGCGAGATGGCCCTCTTCCCCACCTCGGCGGCCGTCTCCGATCTGGCCCTGGCCTTGGCCGGGGAACTGCGGCGGAGAATCGGGGCCGACCCCCGTGCCTTCGACCGGGACGATCGGGGCAATCTGGTGGTTTCTCTGTCGGAGCTGGAAGGGATGTTGATGCGGCTCAAAGACCGCCACGGCGCCTACTGGACAAAAGATCACCGGGAAAAGACCAGCGCCGTGCTGGCCGAGGAATTGATCGAGCACCTGGAGATGTGGAACCTCGGGGCCAGGGACGACACGGCATCGGTGCGGATCTATCCGGGCCTGTTGTTGTGGCAGGGCGAATACGACGATTGGAAGGATGAGGCGTAGCCGAATGAATACCCATCGCTGGCATCTGAACCGAGCCGGGCTGTTCAATTTCTGGTACTACGACGACGTGACGTTTCAGATCACTGACGGGCGGCTGATTTTTCGCGGGCCGAACGGCGCGGGAAAATCGGTGACCATGCAGACGTTTATCCCTCTGGTGTTGGACGGGGACAAACGACCTTCGCGGCTGGACCCTTTCGGATCAAAGGACAGACGGATCGAATATTATCTGCTCGGGGACGGGGACAGCGACATCCACGACCGCATCGGCTACGCCTATCTGGAGTTCTTTCACCCGGAAAAGCAGCAATACCTGACCGTCGGCATCGGACTCCGGGCCCGCCGGGGCCAGCCCCAAGTGGGATTCTGGGGATTTGCCGTGACCGACGGCCGGCGGATCGGCGAGGATCTTTTTCTGTACGACCGGACCGTCTATGAGCGGGACGGGGAAAAGCTGCCGCTCGACCGGGCGGGCCTCGAGGCGGCCATCGGGCCGGGCGGCCAGGTGGTGCGGGAGCAGGGCGAGTATCGCCAACTGGTCAACCGCCTGCTGTTCGGTTACGCGGACCCCGAGGGATTCCGCGATTTGCTCAACCTTCTCATCCAACTGCGCTCGCCGAAACTCTCGAAGGAGTTTCGGCCGTCGGCGGTGTACGAGATCTTAAACTCGGCGCTGCCTCCGCTCTCCGAGGAGGAGTTGAACCCGCTCTCCTCGGTCTTGGAGGACCTGGACGAGATCGCGGACCGCGCGGAAGAACTGGAGCGCCAACTGGCGGCCGCCCGGCGGTTGCACAGCGTGTACAACGACTACAATGAGCTGCGCCTGTACGAAGCGGGATCCCGGGTCCAGGAAGCATATCGCACCTTCGAAGAATCCCGGGCCGCGGCCGACCGTGCCGAGCGGGATTTTGCCGCAGAAGACACCCATTACCAAGAAGTGTCCGCCAAGGTGGAAGAGGCGGAGGAGCGGGTTCGGCAGGCGGAGAACCGTTTGGACATCCTGGAACACTCCGAGGCCATGGAGAAACACCGGGAGTTGGCGTCCCTGGAAGACCAGTTGAAAGACGCTGTCCGGGATGCGGAACGCCTCGACCGGCGGCGGCGGGAAACCGAGCAAGACTTGGAGAAACGCAGCCGACTCGCCGAGGAGAATCGGGAGGAATTGGCCCGCTCCCGTCGAGAGTTGAACCGTCTCCTGGAGCGGATGAACGATTTGGCCGCCCGGTGCGAATTCGGCGATCACCAAGTCCATCTGCTCCGGCTCACCGCAGACCCCCCTCCGGTGGAGGAGTCCTATTGGCACAATTGGACCCGGGACGTGGACGCCCACCGCAAACGGTTGCAAACGATGATGCAACTGGCGGCCTCCCGCCGGGAGGCCGAAGCCCGGGCCCGGCAAGAGGAGGCCCGCCTGTCCGAAGCCCGGGCGGAACGGGACGCCCGGGAACGCGATCTGCGCGACGCCGAAGCGGGATTGGAGGAAGCGCTTCGGGTTCAGGGGGATCGGTTGCACGAGTGGTTTCAACATGTTGCGCACCTCCCGCTCTCTGTCGACATGTTCCGGACGATGTTGCACGATCTGGACCACTTCCCGGAGTTGCCGTACGAACGGATCACGGCGCCGGTGCGGTCCGCTCTGGCCGATGCCGAACGCAACATCGGCGGGCAGCTTCTGCAACTTCGCCACGAACGCCGACTGGTCGAAAACGAGCGCGATCAGCTCAAAAGCGAACTGGCCGCTTGGCTGGAGCGCCGGGAACCCGAACCGCCCCGGTCGCCCGCAAGGCAGCAGACCCGGGAACGGCGGCAACGAGAAGCATTCGAGAAGGGAACCACGGCCGGAGCCCCTCTCTACCGGGTCTGCGAGTTTCGCGACGAGGTGGACGAGCCGACCCGTGCGGCCCTGGAGGCGGCGCTGGATCAGGCCGGCCTTTTGGATGCGTGGATCAGCCCGGAAGGCGTCGCGTTTGAGGCCGGAGACGAGGATGTCTTCTTGACGCCTCGTCCGGTGCTGTTCGGATACACCCTGGCCGATTACCTGCGGCCGACCCCTCCCGATGAAAGCGGATTGACGCCGGAGCAGGTCGACGACGTTCTGCGCACGATCCTCGTGGGGGACGATCAGGACGGGGACGTCTGGGTGGGTGAGGCGGGGACCTATCGGATCGGACCTCTGACCGGTCAGGCGGCCGGTAAAGAGTGCGCCGAATGGATCGGTTACGACGCCCGCCGCAGAACCCGCCTGGAACAGATCGAACGTCTGCGCCTGGAGATCGCGAACCGGGAAGAGATCATCGCCCGGATCCTGGAGCAGGTGGAGCAGCTCGAAACCGCCCTGGCATCCGCCCGGTCCGAAGCGGCGGCGGTCCCCGGTGAAGCCGATTTGTCGGCGGCGGCACAGGCCCGGCAGACCGCGCGCTGGGCTCTCGACCGGGCTACCCAGTGGGAGCAGGCACGGGATGAAGATTACCGAAAGGCGGACCGGGCCCGGCGGGAGGCGCAGCGGGCGTTCGCGGAACAGGCGGCGACCTGGGAACGATTGCGCCGGGAGGAAGATTTTGAAGAGGCGCTGCGACAACTCAGCGATTATCAACACACCGGCATCGACGCCCGGCGCGTCATCCAATTGACGGAACGCGTTCACCGGGAACTGGTGCGGCTGGAAGAGGAGATCACCGCCGGGGGGCGCCGATTGGAAGAAGAACAGGCGGCGCTGTCCGATCTGCACCGGCGCCGACAGGATCTCGAACAGCGGCGGGACACCCTGCGGGGGCTGCTGGAAGAGATGGGCCTTTTGGATCTGCACGATCAAATCGCCCGGCTGCGGGAAGAGCGAACGCGCTGGCGGGAAACGGAACGGGCTCTCCAAGAGGAGCTGCGCGGAAGCAGCGAGCGCCGGGGCGCGCTCAAAGCCGAGTGGGAACATCGGAAAGAGGCGTTGACGCAGGCTCAAAGCGCCGTTCGGGAGGCGGCGATGCGGCTCTCCCGGGAATGGGCTCTGCGCCTGGTGGATCTGGAAAGAGAAATCGACGCTTCCGTGCCGGTGGCCGTCGGTTCGCAGATCCCGGCCAAGGCTCCCGAAGGCACGCACGACCGTGCGGGCACTCCCGGGGATTCCGGGGAAACGGAGGACCTCACGCCGTGGATCTCCCTCGGACAGGCCCTGGTCAAACGGTACAAGCCTCGATTCGCCGGCTGGCGCATGGACAATTTGACCATGAAGCTTCTGGACGTATTTTCCAAAGAGAAAAATGACCTCTTGGAGTATGTGCTGGACTGTCGCCTGGACGAGGAGCTGGGCCGGTACTTTATTGAGTCTGTCCAGGACCGCGCCCAGCGGCGAACCCCGCGGGCCCTGTGCGAGAAACTGGAGTCGGATCTGGAGCAGCAGCGGCTTTTGATCCAGGAAAAAGAGCGGGAGTTGTATGAACAGGTCTTGATCCACAGTGTCGGCCGCGCCATTCGGGATAAAATCAACCGTGCCCAAGCGTGGGTGGCGGAGATGAACCGGTTCATGGCCGCCCGCAGGACGTCCAGCGGCCTGGTGCTGTCCTTGGAATGGCGGCCGCGACGGGCGGAGACCGAGCAGGAACTGGATGCTGCAGAACTGGTGCAACTGTTGCGCAAGGCGCCGGAAACGTTGCGGGACGACGAGCTGGAACGGATGGTGGCCCATTTTCGCTCCCGCATTCACTGGGCGAAAGAAGAAGCCGAGCAAGGGGCGAACCTGCGGCGGATGATGGGGCAGTTGCTCGACTACCGGACCTGGTTCACGTTCACGCTCTATTTTCGCAAGGGAGACACGCCCCGCCGGGAACTCACCGACTCCCAGTTCAACGTGATGAGCGGGGGCGAAAAAGCCATGTCCATGTACATCCCGCTGCTGGCCGCCGCCGACTCCCGGTACAAAGACTCGAGGCCCGACGCCCCGCGGATCATCTCTCTGGACGAAGCGTTCGCCGGGGTGGACGATGAGAATCTGCGCGATATGTTCCAACTGCTCACCGAGATGGATTTTGATTATATGATGACGAGCCAAGTCCTGTGGGGCTGTTACGATACGGTGCCGTCCCTGGCGATTTACGAGATCGTGCGGCCGGGCAACGCCCGCCATGTGACCACCATCGCCTATCGGTGGAACGGGCGCCGCCGGGAGGCCATGGACGACGAGGGAGCACTGGAAGCGGCTGTCGCCGCGGAAGGGTGGGGCTCGTGATGGGCGATGCGCACCCCGAAGATCCGCAACAATTGGCCGAGATGCGTGAGCAGTTGCGGAACTATCTCGTTCAGCCCGGGCTTGCCCGCCTGTGGCCCGCCGCCAGGGACAAATTCGAACGGTTGGGCCGGGTGGCGGGACGGATTCGCCTGACCGGTCTCGCTTCCGATGAACGGGAGGCGATCGGGGCTCTGCTGGCGGCAAACCTGTACGGCCGGGAAGAGGTGTCCCTCCGGCTGGCCGATCTCGATCGCGCATTGCGAGAAACCCGGTTCGGCGTCGATCTGGTCGCCTGTCTGCGGCTCTTGTACGGCGACCTGCACCTTCGCCCGGCGGAGCGGGCGGCGGACCGGGAGGCGTGGATCCGGTTTTGTGATTGGGTGCGCCGGACCGCCGTCCGACCATGGCTCGAGGGATGGGTGGACCGGTTGTGCCGGGGCCGGGGACCGGGCTACCGGACCTTTTTGGAATGTTACAAGACGTTTCGCGCCGCGGGGCGGTGCCCGGAATGGGAGTGGGCCGTTCGGGCGTTGTCGCGGGTGCCCCTCGGCAGTCCGGTGAGACTGCCGGTTCTCGCCGCGGAAACCGCCGGCGATCCCCATGGCCTGGATCGGGATCGCCTGGCCGGGAGAGTGTTTTACTGGGGACTCGTCGCCTGGGCCGGAGACCCGCAGGAAGAAGAGTTCGAGTCCGAAACCGGAGAGCCGGATCTCCTCGCTCCCACGGAACGGACGCGCCGCTTGTACGATCGGGCGGGCGTCCGGCTGGACGACATCAGTTCTGTGGTGTGGGCGGCCGGCTGGCCGGGCCTCTCCGACCTTCCGGCCGCTCTGCCCCTGTTCACCCTGGAACAGGTGAGGAACATCCCGCCGGTTTCGGAGGTCCATGTGGTCGAAAACCCCGCCGTCTTCGCCTCGTTGTATGAGCGCATTCGGGCGGACGGCGTCCCTGCACGGCCCCTGGTTTGTCCCAGCGGCCAACCCTCCGCCGCGGCGTTGAAACTGCTCGACGCAGTGGCGGAGAAAGGGCGAATTTGGTACAACGGCGACTTCGATCTCCAAGGGCTTCAGATGGCCCTGACCCTTCAGGAGCGGTACGGATCCCGGTTTCGTCCCTGGCGGCTGGACCGGAAAACCTACCTGTCGGTGGACCATCCGGGATTGCCGGACATCACCCCGGAGGAAGATGCGGCTCTGGGGCGGCTCACCGTCCCGTGGGACCCGCACTTGATCCCTTCCATGCGGGCCCGGGGGCGAAAAGTCTTTCAAGAGCACCTCCTCGAAAGTTTGGCCGCGGACCTCGAGAGCCACTCGCCCGGACCGGCGGCGAATCGC
>JASBVV010000060.1 GCA_029960885.1 Kyrpidia sp.
GCCCGACGGCCGCCGAGCTCAACGGGGTCGGGGCGCTCCCGGTATTTCCGGGACTGCTCGGGGCCGAAGACTGCCCCGCGCCCAATGCCGAGGCAACCACCAAGGCCAAGACAGACCCGCCCGCCGTCCACCCCGCCGTTTTCCATGCAATGCGCTTAAAGAGTGCCGCCACGGCAAACGCCGCAGCAAGGAGTAAACCAATGAGACCGATTGCCGCCAGAAAAACCATCGCCGCTCCCCCTCTCGGTCTGTCGGTCCTTGCCCTTTGTTTATACCAGGGAGATGGTGACACAATATGTGACAGCAAACGGTCGTTTGACGGAAAAAGTCGGGCCCGGGCGAGAACCCGGACCCATCTTCGTACGTTTCCATGGCCCATCTTGCTTCATCAATCTTCCATCGTGGACAAGTCGCCGGCGGGCAGCCCCAATTCCCACGCCTTCAAAACCCTCCGCATGATTTTTCCGCTGCGGGTTTTCGGCAGTTTATCCCGGAACTCGATCTCCCGTGGCATGGCGTGAGCCGCCAGTCCGTTTCGGACGAATTCCCGGATCTCCTGTTTGAGCTCCTCGCTGGGTTCATATCCCTGCCGCAGCGACACGAACGCTTTGATAATTTCGCCCCGAACGGGATCCGGCTTTCCGATCACTCCCGCTTCGGCCACCGCCGGGTGTTCCACCAGCTTGCTTTCCACCTCGAACGGGCCCACCCGTTCCCCGGACGTGTTGATCACATCATCCACCCTTCCCTGGAACCAAAAATACCCGTCTTCGTCCACATACGCCGAGTCGCCGCTGATGTACCATCCGTCGAAGGGAAAATACTGTTTGTATTTCTCCTCGTTGTTCCAGATCGCCCGCATCATTCCCGGCCATCCCGCCCGGATCGCCAAGTTCCCGAGCTGATTCGGACCGACTTCCCGACCCTGCTCATCCAGAATGGCCGCTTCAATTCCCGGCAATGGCCGTCCCATGGAACCGGGCTTGATCGGCAGCGCCGGATAATTGCTGATCATCGTGCAGCCGGTTTCGGTCATCCACCAGTTGTCATGGATGCGGGTGCCAAAGGCTTTCAAGCCCCACCGGAAGACTTCAGGATTCAAAGGCTCTCCGGCACTCAGGATATGGCGCAGCGAGGACAGATCGTAGCGCTTTGGCAAATCTTCTCCCGCCGCCATGAGCATCCGGAACGCGGTGGGAGCACTGAACCACACCGTCACCCGAAACTTTTCGATCGTTTCATACCAGCCATCCTGCTGAAATCGCCCGCCCCGGATCACCACGGGCACCCCGTGCAGCCACGGGGCAAGGAGTCCGGCGGATGTGCCGGTGATCCAACCCGGGTCGGCGGTGCACCAGTACACATCATCCGGACGCAGATCCAGCACCCAGCGCCCCACCCGGTACTGGTGAATCATGAGATTGTGCACATGCACGACGCCCTTCGGCTTTCCTGTGGATCCGGACGTGTAGTGGAGCAGCATCGGCGTCTCCCGGTCCACCCATTCAATGGATGAATCCGGCGACGCACCATCCATGATCTCGTCGTAAGCCCACTCCCCGTTCTCCGCATCCGACGACTTTGCCCCGACGAGAATCACATGGCGCAGCGCAGGCAGTTTTTCCCGGGGAATGCGCGGGCGCAGAGCCGGGGTCGTCACCACGGCCACCGCCCCGCTGTCCTCCATGCGATCCGCCACCGCCGTCTCCATAAACGCCTCGAAAAGCGGGCCGGCAACGGCACCGATGCGGATAATTCCGAGTAATGCGACACAAAGTTCCGGGCCCTTGGGCATGAACAGAAACACCCGATCCCCCCGCTGAACCCCCATCCGCCGCAAGGCGTCCCCGAACCGCGCCGCATCGTCCCGGAGCCGGCGAAAACTCCAAGCTTCGTCTCGAACCCCGTCATAATAGAGGATCGCCGGCCGATCCCCCCGGCCTTCCTCCACGTGGCGTTCCACCGCCTCATAGGCGGCATTGATCCGCCCGGTCTCCCACCATGTAAAATGCCGCTCTTCTTCCTCCCAGGGCACCCGCCGGGCCGCATCATAGTCCTTGAGCAGGCCGTCCGCTCGCCCGGGAACCGTTTGACCTTGTTCCATTTGACGCCCTCCGATTCTATCAATTTGCATCTCTATCGAAAACAACTCCAATAGATAATGAATACGACATTCACAGAAAAAAACCTCTTCGCCAGGTTGCCGAATCCCGGCCAAAATCATGGCCGCTCTGAGAAGGATGCAGAATACCCCTCTCATTATTCTTTGGCCTTGAAATCAAGACGGAAGATGATTTCGCTCCCCTGCCGTCCTGACAAAGGTGTTAAAAAGGTTCCCGGAGTGACCGGGAACCTTCTCGCGACGATATCAATGCCGACGATCTTGGCGGAGGTGGTCAAGAATTTCCTTACTCAATCGAAAGGGTTTTGAGGCGACGCGGCCGGGCAGACGGAGGAGGAACCCGGTTAATTCCTCCTTCATCTCCCGAGTCATCCGCTCGGGCTTGGTGAGAATTCGATGCAACCACCCATCGGAAGGATGGGTGACGGCTTCTTTGTCCACCCGGGTTTCACTGCCGCACACGGCGCACACGATATCATGCAGGCGCCCATGCACGTACGTCACCGTATGAACCGTCTCGCGGTTACACTGAATACAAAAAAGTTCCACGGACACTCTGTCCATCACAACCACATCCCGTCATTCGGTTCGCGAGATCGCCGATAAGACCATTATATTACGGAGAACCGGGCAGTTCACGCATGATCCCGGGCGACTCCTTTCCCCTCGCTTCTTCCGAACCACCACGCGGCCGACAGTGCAATCAGGCCGAACACGGCCATGCCCACCCAACCTGCCTTGGCAATGAGAAGGATAACCAGCGTCAAAGGATTGGCCCCGTCAACCAGGGAGGAGATAGCCGTCGTATCGGCCGGAAACTGAAAACCCACCTGCCTGGCGGCTTTGGTCATCAGAGGCGAAACCCAAGTGGCAATGGGCAGTCCGATTGCGATGGCCACCGCACCACCCAATACAGTTCGAAACACATTGCCCCGAAAAATGGGTACCAATAAAGCCACAATAAACGGGATCGTGGCCAAGTCCCCGAAGGGAAGAACGCGATTGCCCGGAATCGCCATGGCGAGCAACAAAGTGACGGGAACCAGAAGCAATGAACTGGCGATATTCGCCGGATCACCCACCGCGATGGCCGAGTCCATGCCGATGTAGACCGAACGACCGGGGAATCGATCTCGAATAAACTTCCCGGCCGCCTCGGATACGGGCAGTAGTCCTTCCATTAAAATGGATACTGTACGGGGTAACAGCAGAAGAACCGCAGCGAGGTTCACCGCGAGTTGCAGCGTCTGTTTCAAAGAGTACCCTGCAAGAACACCGATAATCAAGCCAATGATGAGCCCCAGAACCGTGGATTCCCCGAAAACACCCAGTTTCGACTGCAGAAATTGAGGATTCCACTGGATCCGATTGATGAATGGAATACGGTCAAAGAGTGCATTCAGCGGTGCGCCGATCAGGTAATACGGTGCGGACGTTCCGTGGGGAAATGAAATATTCGGATATTGATAATAGGTTTCCACCCATCGCGCCGTTCTGTCGGCCAGCGACAAGAGTACGATCATGTGCACGGCTGAAGTGAGGACTGCCAACAGGAAATTCCCCGTCATCACCGCAACCAATGCCCCTGTGAAAGCGATGTGCCAGTAATTCCACAAATCAATGTCCAAGGTTTTCGTTAATCCAAGCAATAACATGGCAATGTTCACAATTAAGCCGATGGGTATGGCCAGAGACCCCACTGTAGATCCAAAGGCAATGGCCGCAGTGGCCGGCCAGCCCACGTCAATAATGGATAGGTGAAGACCCAGATGCTTAACCATGGCCTGAGCCGCCGGCCCGAGATTATTCGTGAGCAAGCCGATGACTAAATTGATCCCGACGAAACCAATCCCCACCGTGAGCCCGGACCGAAAAGCCTTCCCGGGGCGCTGACCCAAGATGATCCCGATAAGCAAAATCATGATCGGGATCATCACGGACGCGCCGAGATCCAAAATGTATTGAATAACGCTCATCTCGATCCACTCCTTATAATGAGCTGGGCATTAAACCTTGAGTCTACTGAGGATATGAGAGAAAACTTCGTCCTGACCCACTCCCGTCAACAACGGTACCGCGTTCACGACGTCCACAGACAGGGAAACCGGTATCTTTGTGGTCGATACCACCAAATCCACCCCTTGGGAGAGTGAGGACACTTCCATGACTTTGCCCTGCACGATTTCAACATTCATCTTTTCACGTTGGAACAGGTCTTTGAGCTTCTGGACAATCACGGTGGAGGTCGCAACGCCCGTTCCACAGATAACCAATACTTTTTTCTTCATGGGTCTTTACCCCCTCTTCATCATCAGATTTGGTGTAAAGCACCTTGGAGGTGTCGAGCCATATCTTCAGGCGTGGCGGCTTCGATCAGGCTCGATCGAAGTTCCGGACGTTGAATCAGACCAACGGTCTCCTGCAGCAGATCCACTTGAAGCCTTCCTTCCGACAATGCCAGGATAAACACGAGGCGAACACTGACAGACTGAGAAGGGTCATCCATCCGGAAAAACGACACAGGTGCCTCGGTCGTGATCACACTGATCGCCGATTGAATCACGTGCTCGGGGTCGGTATGCGGAATGGCGACCCCTTGACCGGCGTCAATCTCCAACCCCGTCGGAAAGGAACATTCTCGATCAACCAAAGCCCGCTTGAAAGATGTTTTCACCAACCCCTGGGACAGCAGCAAATCCGCCGCGAAACTCAGAACATCCTCCGCCGTTCGCGCCGAAACCCGGGGGACGAGAAGTTGCGGGCGCATAAGTTCTAAGAACAAAACTCTTCATCCTCTCCTCCATACTCTGCGATACGACTCAGAACCGTTGAACATCGTCGGCGTTGTCCAATCGACCCAGGTCATCCAAGCGCCGCACAAGTTCCTGCGCGTCCAGTCGACGCACCAAGTCTTTTGCCCACGGAATGATCCTGGCTTCCCAACCGCAATCCCCGGCGAAGCAGGTCCCCCCGTACACTTCATCTTCACACCGCCTCACTGCATCCAGTTGATCTCCATGATCCCTTGCGCCGTGACGTGATCGGTAACCAGCACGTCGATCAACCCTCCCCGCAGAGCGGCATACAGGGCCTGAATCTTGTGCTCACCCGAGGCCACTCCGATCACCACCGGAATCTCTTTGAGTTGATCCACACCCAGGGCGACTACCCGAGAATTCCACGGGAATCGATCAAAATTGCACTCCCTGTCATAAAACTGGGAACAAATGTCTCCCACCACCCCGGAGGCCTGCATGTCGAGAAAATCGTGGTCACCAAAATAACAAACCCGCATGGTGGAATTCTCCGGTGTGCCGCCGACACCGAGCAGAGCAACCCGGGCTCGTCGCGCCGTCTCAAACACCTCGGCAATGGCGGGTTGTGACAATAAAGACTCTTTTGCCTCCACAGAGTCCACAACCACCGGGGCGTGCAGCAATTTGTATTCGGCACCGAGTTGGGAGGCCATCTTCGCCGCCACCTGGTTGGCGTGGATGTCCACCCGAGTGTCTCCCACTCCGCCGACCAGAGGCACCACCGTCACCTGAT
>JASBVV010000061.1 GCA_029960885.1 Kyrpidia sp.
ATGCCACCTTGGCTCAGTCGGTAGAGCGGCTCACTCGTAATGAGCAGGTCGGCGGTTCGAATCCGCCAGGTGGCTCCAAAAAAGTTTCCGTAACGGCACGGGCTTTCGGAATCCGATCTCGAAAGTGCCCGCGCCGTTTTCGCGTTTTGTTCGCCTCCCGGAGCCATGGATTACTCCATTGAAAAAATGCCCTATGCCGGAGAATCGAGGGATTTAGAAAATGAACGGCTCTCAACAACAGGTCTTCAACCGCCGGTGGTACGTTTTGTTAACGGTTGGGATCGGGACGTTTTTATCGTCTTTCAACACGAGTATTACAAACACCGTCCTACCCGTAATTGAAAGAGAACTGCACACAACATTTGACCAATCCGAGTGGATTGTTTTGATTTATCTTCTCGTCCTCACTCTGTTTTTGCTTCCGGTTGGGCGGTTGTCGGATATATGGGGACGCCGCCGAATTTTTCTCGCCGGTTTCGCACTTTTCGCCTGTGCGGCTGCGATGTGCGGGTTATCGGCGAATTATATGTCACTCGTATGGGGAAGGGCCATTCTTGGGCTCGCCGCCGCAATGATTCTCGCTATTGGCCCGGCACTGATCAGCATCGCGTTCCCGGCGGAACAGCGCGGCAGCGCCCTTGGCATTCAGGCCCTCATCACTTACATCGGACTGTCTCTCGGCCCTGTGATGGGCGGCTGGCTAACCCAGTTATGGGGCTGGAAGGCAACGTTTTTCGCCACCGTTCCGTTCGCTTTAGCGGGTCTGCTATTCGGAATGTGGGCCATACCGCGCGTTGCGGTAGAACGACCCAAACAACTCGATGTCAAAGGGATTTTCTTTTTTATGATCGGAATGGCATCCCTGACTTTGTTGCTGAATTCCAATGTGATCACGCGACACCGCGCCCTTATCATGCCGTTGTTGTTCCTTCTATTTGTCGGAGCAGCCTGGGCCTTTCTCAAAATTGAGCGGAACCACCCAGATCCTACGCTTGATCTCGCGTTATTTCGAGTGCGCAACTTCGGTTTCGGCACATTTGGTGCGGCGTTGAATTATCTCTGTTTCTTTTTGATCCTATTCCTCTTGCCGTTTTATTTTGATCGCGTTCTCCATTTTTCTGCCGCCGAGATTGGAACGTACCTGACCATTACGCCGATCGTTATGACCGTTTGCGCCCCCATCGCCGGTGCTTTGTCCGACCGTATAGGACCCCGCATATTGGCCACTTTGGGCATGTTCTTCAGTACGGCGGGACTGATCTTGTTCGGAATCATGGTTCCAGTATTCGGAACAAGAACACATGGCGCGCTGATTATGGGATTGATCTTGGCGGGACTTGGAACGGGAACTTTTGCAGCGCCCAACAACTCCGCCATTTTGGGAGCAGCCCCCCGTCGACAACAAGGAACGGCCTCTGGTATGTTGGCCACATTTCGGTACATTGGAATGATGGCGGGAAGTACTGTGGGCGGTTCGCTTTTTAATTTGTTTTTGAAATACACAGCCCAGGACTTCCTCCGGGCCTTCTCTCTGGTAATGTGGGTCGGAGCCTTGTTTGGATTTTTAGGGATGATTTGTACAATGGCAATGACCGAGGTGAAACCTCAAGAATGGTAAAAATGATGGGGTTCCGGACAGGCGCAATTGATCGCCGATGAAACGGCGATCGCATCCGCTCCCCGTCTGGACAGCATTCGGTAGGATTCCGGCAACACCGCGCGTCCTCCCCGCCCAGCATCTCAGCAGTACAATCCCCTGCATTTCGTTTGCTGTTGCATTTCATATTGAAAGTGTTGCGAATGGCCTTGGGAGCGCCAGACTTCGCCGGCGCCGTTTCCAGTTCGCCGTCGCCCTAAATGTGGATAGGGTCTTGCCTTTTCTCGAAACCCGTGATATGATTAATGACGTGTCCGGAAGGAAACGTTCCTCGGTAGCTCAGTGGTAGAGCGTCCGGCTGTTAACCGGATGGCCGCAGGTTCGAATCCTGCCCGGGGAGCCAAACCATGTGCGCCTATAGCTCAGAGGATAGAGCGCCGGTCTCCGGAACCGGGTGCCCAGGTTCGAGTCCTGGTAGGCGCACCAAACAAACGGCGGAATTCCTTGTGTCGCAAGGGATACGAGGAATTTCGCCTTTTTCGTTTTTCGTGCCCTCTTGATTCAGCGACAACGGTTTTCGCCTAAAATCGTACCACGGAACAGGACCACAATCAATGGTATAATAGCCCCAAGCAAACGTCTGTTCAGAGGTGTGTCTGTATGCCGACTATTGGACTGGGGAGCGTGGACGGAGGCTTCACAAGAGCAGAGGCCAGAAAGGAGTTTCTAAAGGCAGTAGATCGTGTTCTCCCGCAGGTTCGGCAGGAACTCCTGGAACTCGTCCCTTTGGTCGGGAAGGTAGAAGGACTCCCCATTGAAACCCTTTCCCTCTTGCAATCCCCCGACTTCGCCAAGATGCAACCGAGAACACCCGAGGATGTTGAAGAGATCGACGTAGAATTGACGGATGGTCGAGTTGTTCGTACTAGATACGTTACCCGAAGTGCCTGGCGCGAAACTTGGGACGCTCTTCTCGAAGCATTTGACGCCTGGGCAAAGCGGTGGAGGGTCCCTCCGTGGACATGGATGCGGGAGGCGGCCCTAGCGACGATCGTATACGCCGCCGCCGGTTGGTCGAGGTCTTGGCAGTTGCCGCCGTTTGAGGTCCACCATGAACCGGTTTCGATGGTTTTGTCTGTAGACTTGGCGATAGAACCTGGGTGGCACGCTAGAAAGCGCCTGGATCAAGAAGTCAAGGAGTTTCTTAAAAAGGCAAAGAAGTCGCAGAAAAAGGCTAAAGTGTGGAAGAAGAGAGACACAGACCTTGACATTCGCATGGAATGGGCCGTGTATAGGATTTTGTTGGGGCTCAGTTGGAAAGAGATAAGCGAAAGAACCTGCCTTGACCATCCCGACCTTCCCTTCTCAGAAAGAGGGGGGCTTGCCAATTCGACGATCGCCGAGCATGTCTACGAGATCGTGCGCCTACTGGGAGATTAGCCAACCAACGCCCACTTGGGCTCTTTTTTATGACCTGAGTGGGACTTTTTTTGTCCCGTCCCTTTCGGAAATCGTGGTCTCCTGTTTCCGGTATTCCCTATAAAGAACCCACGCAATAATGGAAACCGGAGGTGGGCAACATGACAAAGCTCGAATTTTTGCGACGCAACATGGGTATTTCGCAGAGAACGCTTGCAAAAGCGATCGGTGTCTCTCCGAGCATTCTCTCTCACATCGAGCGCGGTCGCAGGGAGACATATCCGAAATTACGCAAAGCGTTAGCGGAATACTTCGGGCTTCCTGAATCGGAACTGTTCGCCTCGGACGGCTGGCCGCTAGAAGTCGATCTCGAAGTTCGCAAACTGGGCTGAGGCCAAACAAAAAAACCCGCAGCGAGGCGGGGGCAAGGAGGGACAGCATGGGAATGTTAGTTTCGTCTGAACTCGGTGTAGTGGTCAAGCATGGCCGTCCGGTTGTGAGCAGTCGGGACGTGGCCCGAGTGTTCGGGAAACGCCACGACAATGTGTTGCGTGACATCGAGAAGCTAGATTGCAGCGAAGAGTTTCACCTCCTCAATTTTGAGGAGGTTAAGTACCGCGACGCCAAAGGCGAACTGCGCCCCGAATATCTCATGACCCGAGACGGCTTCACCTTTTTGGTCATGGGATACACCGGGAAGAAGGCCGCCGCCTTCAAAGAGGCCTACATCCGCAGATTCAACGAGATGGAACAGCAACTCAAGGCGCGGGAAATCGGCAAACTGGCACGTCGAACGCTCACTGACGCCATTCGGGAATCTGGGATGAACGACCAAATGCGCGGATTCGCCTACAAGACCGTGACCGACCTGGCTTATCGCCATGTCCTCGGAATGACGGCGGCCCAGTATCGGAGGGCGCATGGACTGCCCAGGGGTGCAAACATTCGCGACCACTTGGACGCCCACCAACTGCGGCGTCTGGACAAAGCGGAAAGACTGCTCCAAGCGCTCATCGAGGCCGGGGCGGACTACGAGACGGCAAAAGCGGTGCTCATTCAGATGGTCCCCCGGCTGGAATTGGTGTCCGCGCAATGAACGAACGAAGCCCCGGTCGATCTCCGGGGCACAACCAAGGGGGTATTTGGGATGAGCCAGCTGGAGAAAGATCTTCGTCATCGTGCAACCAAACGGGAATTGGTGTGGCGCTATCTCACCGAACACATGGGCGAATGGATCGACGCCCACATCATCGCCAGTCCATCTGTCGGCGGCTCCGAAGGCCTGCGCCGCCTGCGGGAGATCCGCGCTAGCTTGCCGCCTGGCTATCGGATCGAGATGCGCAGGAAGTCTGGACCCAACGGGGAAAAACTCCACGAAAGACAATATCGCCTGCGGCGCATTGAGACGCCCTCTTCTGACTGCGGCTGAGATCATCCTGTTTCGCTTCAGATTGTAGCATCCGCGTATAGCGATGTCGATACGAGGGGTGAATTCCCAATGATGCCTATAGATGCCATCGAATACGCCCGGCATGGGCTGAGTGTCATTCCCCTGGAGGCGCGGGGCAAACGCCCGCTCATCAAGTGGGAGCCCTTTCAGCATAGACGACCGACACCAGAGCAAGTCATGCGGTGGGGGCAGGAGTACCCGAACGCGAACTGGGGGATCGTCACCGGCGCGGTGTCTGGGGTGGTGGTCCTGGACCTGGACAGCGACGAGGCCGCCCAGGAAGCCAAGCGCAGGTGGATTCCATCCGGTTGCCCAGTGGTGAGGACAGGCAAGGGGTGGCATATCTTTTTCCGCCACCCCGGCCACCAGGTTCCCAACGCTGTTGGGGTGTTCCCAGGCGGGGATGTTCGCGCGGACGGCGGATATGTTGTCGCTCCTCCGTCCGTTCACCCATCTGGCGCCGCCTACCGGTGGGCAAGAGGGCGGTCCATCCTGGAGATCGAGCCCCCGCCCATGCCGGATTGGCTGGAGGAACTGGTTTTCTCGCATTCGGCCCATGCAACCGCTCCCGAGCGCCCAGCGGCGGTAGGAGCGGATGAACTCGAACGGATCGCCTTCGGCGTTGACGAAGGGGAAAGGAACGTCGCCGCCGCCCGGCTGGCCGGGTATCTGTTCAGCTTCCGCCGCATGAACCCAAAGATAGCGTTGGCCTTGCTGGAGGCATGGAACCTGACCAATCGCCCTCCCCTCCCGTTAAATGAGCTTCACAGGACGATAAACAGCATCGCCAAACGCCAAGCGAGGAAGGAGATGGGGGCATGACAATGGCTGATCGCAATGCACTCCAAGGGCTGATAGAACTACAGAATGCCAGACGACTGCGAAGGACGCTAGAGGACCATGCCGACGGGACGGAGAGGGTGGCGGTGCCTTTCAAGACGGAGACTGTGGAGCCGTTCCCGGTGGACGTGTTCCCTCGCTCCCTGGCCCGCTTTGTGGTCGAGGGGGCGGCGTCATTGAACTGTCCTCCCGACTTCATCGGGGTGCCCATGCTATCGGTTGCCGGGGCGCTCATCGGGACAAGCAACGTCATCCGCCCGAAGCCGGACCGAACGGAGTACGCCCGCATCTGGGCGATCGTTGTGGGAAACCCAGGGAGCGCCAAGACCCCGGCCCTTGAACTCGTTTTGGAGCCCCTTCATTCGATCCAGGCGGAGCTAAAAGACCGTTTTGATCTTGCCGAAGCCGCCTATGAGGACGCTATGGCCCGGTGGGCGCAAGACAAGAAGCAACCGAGGCCGCAACCGCCGGTGATGGAGCAGATTTACACAACCGACACCACGATCGAGGCCCTGGCGGAACTCCTGTCCCGCAATCAAAGGGGACTGCTCATCTACCAGGAAGAGGCCGCCGGGTGGGTGTTGAGTCTCAACCAGTACAAGGGCGGCAAAGGATCGGACAAGCAGAACGCCCTTTCCCTCTGGAGCGGGACTCCCGTTGTGGTGAACCGCAAGGGGAAACAAGCTATATACGTCCCCAGGCCGTTCGTCGGCTTCACCGGCGGCATTCAGCCCGATGTCCTGGCCCAGTTGAGGAATGAGATGTCGGAGGCTGACGGCTTCATTCACCGCTTCCTGATCGTTCAGCCCGACCGGGTGCAGAAACTGAGGACGGACGCCGTCCTTTCATCCGAGGCCAAAGAGTCATGGAACAAGGCCTGCCGGGCGCTCTGGGACCTTCAGCCCGCCGAGGACGGCCCCTATCCGTTCGCGTTCACCCCGGACGGACTGGAGGCCTGGCATGCGTGGCTGGATTCTCACTATGAGGAACAGAACGCCGAGGACTTCCCGGAGCACTTGGAAGGCCCCTGGGCAAAGTTCGAGACATACGCCCTCCGTCTCGCCCTGGTGGTTCACCTTCTCAGGGCGGTTGCCGGAGAGATCCCGGACGACGCCGACGTGGACGCCGAGACCATGCGACGGGTGGACAAGCTCATTCGGTACTTCAAAAGCCACGCCCGCCGAGTGTATGGCC
>JASBVV010000062.1 GCA_029960885.1 Kyrpidia sp.
GTTAGTGTGTGGAGCGGTGGTATCCGTGTCGGCTGTGGGAGTATAATGGCCGTGGAACCGTCGGTACGGACGAGCGCGAACACGGCAGGGCACGTACCGACAGTGTAACACTTCTTTGCCATCGATCAGAAGCCGTCGCGGACGGGCGTAAACCGCCGGAGGCGCGGTAACGGGCGGAACTGTCCCCGGGGTATGAGCGGACGGCGGGGAAGGTGGGACTGTCGGTCTTGCCACTGGGGCGTTAGAAAACCCGCTCACCGGTGAACAGGGGGGATGGACTGTGAAAAAATGGGTCATCGTCGGAACGGCGGCGGTCCTGGTGGCGGTCGGGGGCGGGTGGTACGCGGAACAACTCATCTATCAGAAAGTTGGCAACCACATTGAGGACATGCTTCAGGACCCCAGCGTGCAGCAACAGGTCGAGCACGCGGCCGGCGATCCCCGGGTGGTTGCGAAATTAACCGATGCCGCGAACCATCTGAAAGACCAGAGTGCCTCCGGAGGCAGGGGGGCCGATTCGCCCACGTCGTCAACTCCGCGCGGGTCACCCGGTGATCCGGAAGGGGGGGCTGCTGCCGCATCGGCGGATGCGGCCGGTACAATTGGACGTGCAGGTTCCGCCGCCGGTACATCTCCGCAGCCATCCAGCGGGCCGGCGGCCGCAGGTGGAACATCGGGCCAAAGCAGTGGTCCCTTGGTGTTTCACAGTCGATCGGAAGCGATTCAGTTTGCCATGAGCCGGTTCTCCCCGGCGGAAATTGCCAGATACATGAGCATGTACCTGCGTGGCATGACGCCCGAAGAAAAACGGGCCGCCAAGGCGGATGTCCTGGCGCGATTTTCTCCGGCGGAGATTCGGGCGCTGATCGCCGCCAGCAAATTGCCGAACTGATTCGTCCGAAAACACCATGGCAAGCACACAGGATTTCACGCGTCTATTGATGAATCTGGGATGGTGAAGGGAAGATGCCGATTGGGCGGCAGTACGACGGCGGGATGGGAGGCGCACATGGAGTACCACGAAGGCACGGTGGAACTGAAGGAAATCTTTCGCATGTTCCGCAAGTGGGCCTGGTTGATTTTGACCATCACGATTTTGGCCGGGTTGACCAGCGCCGGGATCAGCTATTTCATTTTGCAACCTCAGTATGAGTTGACGACGACCCTCTTGGTCAACAAGAAGCCCACGGCGGATCAATTGGTGTACAACGATATCATGGCCAATGAAGCCCTGGTGACAACCTACGCAGAAATCATCAAGAGCCGTTCGATCGCCCAGCAGGTGATCGACACCCTGCACCTGCCGATGTCTGTGGATCAATTGGACAGCAAGATCAACGTGACCAGTGTGGACAAGTCTCAGGTCATGTCGATCTCGGTCACGGATCACAACCCGGCCTTGGCGGCTTCCATCGCAAACACCGTGGCCGAGGTATTCAGAGCAAAGATCGTTTCCCTGATGAACGTGGAGAACGTCCAGATTGTCGATCAGGCCCTGGTTCTGCCGAACCTTCAGCCGGTGAAGCCCAAACCGTTGCTGAACACCGGGATCGCTGTGGTGGTGGGCTTTATGGTCGGGGCCGGTCTTGCGGTGTTGTTGGAGTATCTCGACACTTCGATCCGCACCGAAGACGATGTGCGTCGGTATCTGGAGGTGCCGGTTCTGGCGGTGATCAGCCACATCGGGGGCGAAACGGCGGAGCAGGGGCCCGCCCTGGTGCCGGCGGCCAAAGTGGATCCGGACCCGCCTCGGCTGGCGGTTTCGGAGACGGCGGCGGCGAAAGGAGGTACCGGACCCGTTGCCAAGGGATAGTCATCGCGGTAAGTTGATCACGTATTCTCAGCCAAAATCTCCGGTCTCCGAGGCTTATCGGTCTCTGCGCACGAACATCCAGTTTTTGTCGGCCGCTAAGGATGTGCGCTCCCTAGTGGTTACCAGTTGCGCCAAGTCGGAGGGCAAAACGGTTACCTCGGCGAATTTGGCGGTGGTCCAGGCCCAGGCTGGGCAACGGGTGCTGCTTATCGACGCCGATCTCCGCAATCCGTCTCTTCATCATCTCATGGCGCTTTCCAACCGGGTGGGGCTGACCTCGGTTCTAATCGGTGCCAGGGATCTGGCTCATACAGCCGTCCCCGTACAGGTGGATGGGTTGGACGTGTTGACCA
Organism: Kyrpidia sp.; assembly: GCA_029960885.1. GTDB lineage: Bacteria > Bacillota > Bacilli > Kyrpidiales > Kyrpidiaceae > Kyrpidia. Next base: position 2,167 of record JASBVV010000062.1, read on the forward strand.
GTGGCCCCCTTCCGCCGAACCCCGCTGAACTCTTGGGGTCGCGGCCCATGAAGGCCCTGCTGGAAATGGCCGTCCGGCAATATGACCTGGTCATTCTCGACGCGCCGCCCCTGTTGCCGGTCACCGATGCCGGGATTTTGGCCTCCCTTACCGACGGCGTCCTGTGGGTGATTCGGGCGGGGTGGGTGCCCCGGGAAGCGGCCCTCAAGGCCCGTCAGCTCCTGGAGCTGGCCAATGCCCGGATTCTCGGGGTTGTGCTTAACGACAAGCCGAAAAACGGGGACGGGTATGACTACTACTACTACTCGTATGGTGCCCGCGGCGACGGAACATCGTGAGAGGACTCGGGAAGAGGGGCTGGCGGACCTGCACGCCCATCTGCTCCCGGGTCTGGACGACGGCCCGGCCTCTTTGAAGGAGGCCCTGGCGCTCTTGGAGGAATTGGCCGGTCAGGGGGTGAGGGCCGTTGTGTGCACCCCGCACATGTATGACCGGAGATATCGGGTGACGCAAGAGCAGGCTCGGTCGGCTGTCTCGCGGTTGACGGAGGCGGCGGCCAAAAGGGGTCTACGGGTGGATTTGTACCTTGGGGCGGAGGTCCGGTTGACGCCGGAATCGGTGGACGCTTGGGATGCGGGGATGATCCCCAGAGATTGGGGCGGAGGTCGGTATGTCCTGGTGGAGCTCTCCATGGGCGCCCCGCCCCGGGATTGGTTGGAGTTGGCCCATGAACTGCGGGTCGCCTCTGGGGCAACACCGGTTTTGGCACATCCCGAGCGGTATCCGGCCACGGTGCGGGATGGGGCGCTGATTGAAACCTGGGTGGACCGGGGCGGCCTGTGCCAGGTCACATGGAGCAGTCTGCTGGGCCTGGCTGGTCGCGGCCCCAAACGCAGAGCCATCTGGATGTTGGAGCGGGGCTTGTGCCACGTGATGGCCAGCGATGCACATGATTTGGGGAGGAGAGCCCCCCACATCCAAAGGTCACTGGCATGGGTGCGGCGGCACGGAGGGGAGAGTGCGGTGGAGGCGCTCCTGGCCAACGCCTGGGCTCTGTTGGCCGGGAATCCCGTTGAAGCGCTTCGCTCGATTCCCTGGCCTTCCCGGCGTCGGACGGGATGGTGGTTTTGAGGGCAAAATTTTTACATGGGTATGGTTGGCACGTAATGTCCGTTTTGTTACATTGGAGACGAGTGAGAAGGACAGAGAGGAGTGTGAGAGAGTTGAGCAACCTCCGAATCTGGGGACATCGTGTGGCGGTTGCCATTGTATCGGCGGCTCCGGCGGCTGTGATTGCTGTGCCGGCCTACGCGGCACCGTCAGTAACGGTTTCCCAGACCACCTTGGCTGAAGTCGGAAAGTTCGCCCGGGCCGTTCAGGATGTGAAAAGTGTTGTTCCCGACAGTGATTGGACCGTCATTCGCGGGGCGGTGGACAGTTTGCCTTCCGCGAATTGGACGAGCATTCTCGCGGGCGCCACGGATCCGGATCTTCCCCAGGCCGCCGCTGACGCGGCGAAGATCGCCCAGGCCATTGTCGACCAGAATGGCCAGATTTTCGACTCTCAGGGCAACATCAACAGCGATATCCAAAATCAGCTCAATACGTTTAAAAACACTCACGCTGCCCTGATCGCTCAATCCGGTTTGACGGTGAACGATCTGATCACGTTCTTCCAGGGTCTGGTTCTGAGCGACATTCCCGTCAATGCAGGAAAGATGATCGGCGTCCTTTCGATGTTTGGGGTGGATGCCGTTCAGGCTGTCCGGAATGCGCAAGGCCAGATCCCCAATTTGCTGCAGGCGAGACGATTGGTAATTGCCGACTATCTACCTCAGCGGGTGAAGGCATCCTTTGCCGATGTAAACACCAAGGCTACATACTCCGGGTCTTCGATTGTGGTTCCCCAGGGTGCCGTTTTGATGCCAAGCTTGGTCTTAGACCAGACGCCAGTGCTCAATGGCACGACCCTGCAGGGCTTGGTGTGGACCAGTGACACATCGTCCATTTCTTTTAACGGATCTGTCATCACCGTCAACGGTTCCGGCACACTGACGGCCCAGAAGTCGCTCGGGTTTCTCAGCGGCGGACCCACAGTGTCTCTGTACAAGGTCACCGTTTCCCTCCAGTCGTCCGGCGGCGGTGGCGGCGGAGGTGGCGGAGGCGGCGGTGGCGGCGGAGGCGGAGGTGGCGGTGGCGGCGGAGGCGGAAATCCGACACCCCCTTCACCGCCACCCAGTGGAGGTGGTAGTGTCGTTACGCCATCGGCCCCGCCGACATCGGTGACGACCAAAGACGGCCAGGTGGTATCCAGCGTCGCGGTCACCCAAAAAGATTTGGCACCGGTCTTGTCCGACCCGAATACCCGCCAAATCGTGGTGAATGTTCCACCGACGGCAGACGCCAAGGGCGGCCAGGCAAACTTTAGTCTGGACACCCTAGGACAGATCCAGCAGAACGCCCAGCGGACCCTCACCATTCAGACTTCGGTGGGATCTCTCACCATTCCGGCCGATGCGGTGACGCCGGACGTTGTGGCGAATGCGTTGGGAATATCATCCACCGGCCTGGATGCGTCCAAGGTGCAGGTCTCCTTTGTGGTCTCCCAGGCGCCGCAGGATCGCAGCCAGCAGGCGGCCGATGCGGCCCAGCGCCAGGGCCTGCCGGTGATCGCCCCGGTGTTGAATTTCAGCATTTCCGTCACCCTGCCGGACGGCACGTCCCGGGAGTTGACGAGTCTCGGGAACCATTACGTTGTTCACGAAGTGCCTCTTCAGGACAGCGGAGTCTCAGGAGGACAGGCGACAGGCGTCATGTTGGCGGACCAAGGAGGAACCGTGGTCCTGGTGCCCGCCCCCACCGTGGTGGAGAACGGTGTGGCCAGGATTATGGTCCCGCACGATTCCACCTATACCGTGGTCAAAGTCAACCGCCACTTCCCGGACGTGCCCGGTGGGTACTGGGGGGTCAGCTTCGTTGAGGGTCTGGCCAATCGCCTCGTGGTGACGGGCTATCCGAATGGATCGTTCTACCCCGACCAGCCGATCACCCGGGCGGAGTTCGCAACCATCCTGGTGAAGAGCCTCGGCCTAGAGCCGGCGAGCACATCGTCGTTCCCGGATGTGGCGGCCACCGATTGGTATGGTCCCTATGTCGGCGCCGCCGTCAAGGCGGGCTTGGTGCACGGGTATCCGGACGGCACTTTCCAGCCCAACGCGGCGATCACCCGGGAAGAGGCGAGCCAAATGGTGTACAATGCGGAGAGATTCCTGAATGCCGGCGGGGCGGTCAGCCATGAAGCGGCGGTTCAGGCGGTGGGCGGGTTCACCGACGGCAAGAACGTGAATCAGGTGTTCGTCGACGCTGTGGGAACCCTGACCTCCCAGGGGCTCATCAAGGG
>JASBVV010000063.1 GCA_029960885.1 Kyrpidia sp.
GTTTTTGCCATTCGCCTTGAATCAACCCTTTGTCCCGAATGGCGTCGATGTCGTAGGCCAGGGCGAGGGTGACCACATCGGCCTCCAGGCCGTTGATCACCGACATCGCCTGTTGTCCCGACCCTCCGTGCGACTGTTTCACGGTCACCGTTTGCCCGGTCTTGGACTTCCAGTACTCAGAAAACGCCTGATTAAATTCTTGATAGAATTCCCGGGTCGGATCATAGGACACATTGAGAAGTTGGATCTCCCCGCCGCCTTGGGCGGAAGCTCCCTCCGGCTTGGAAGCAGGGCCGGCGGCACCTCCTCCTCCGCAACCGGCCACCGCCGCGGCCAGTCCGAACATCCACAGCATTCTTTTCCATCGATGCAATCCAATCCACGCCATCTTGATTGCCCCCTTGAGACCCGGCTACAGACCAACCGTTTTCAACATCTTAACTTGATTTGTGGATTACATTAATCCAACTAATTAAATATGTCAAGTCTGATTTTGTATTTAACTCGGTTTTCAAACATAAAAGAAAAACGGCCGCAGAGGCGGCGTGACCGCGCTGGGACGGGGCAGCGGAACCGGCACCCCACGGCTTTTCATCCGGCACCTTCCTTTCTTTCGCTCCGGGAGTCCCATGACGTGGCTGCCCTTTGCGGGGCGTGAACAATGCGCCTTTTGACCAATCGGTCGATCGCTTCGTCGGAATATCCGCATTCTTTAAGGATTTGGATCGTATGCTCCCCCAACAGCGGGGCAGCCGCAGGCCTCTGGATCTCCTGCCGCCCGAAGTGAATCGGCAAACCCACCATCCTCACATTTCCCGCCGTTTCGTGGAGAACTTCGAGGACCATCCCCCGCTCCCGGAGATGCGGGTCCTGGTACAGCTGCGAAAAGGTGTAGACCGGCCCGGCCGGGACCCCGTGTTCCAACAGCCGGGACACCCAGTGTTGTACCGTGTCCCGCCGAAAAATCTCCGCCAGGCGGGGGATCAGGACCTCCCGAAACTTGACCCGTCCTTCATTGGTCTGAAACCGGGCGTCCGCCAACAGCCCGGGATCCACGCACCGGCAGAATGCTTCCCATAAGCCGTCATTGCCGACGGCCACGTTCACATATCCATCCTGAGCCTCAAACATCTGGTAGGGAACCGCATTGGGGTGAGCGGTTCCGAGAGGTTGCGGGTCGCGGCCCGACGCAAAATAGTTGCCTGCCAGGTACGTCTGGCACGCCACCAACGCCTCCAACAAAGAAAGGTCCAGCCAATCGCCCTCCCCCGTCCGCTCACGGGCCCGAAGGGCAGCCAGAATCCCGATCACGGCCCACAGCCCGGCCGCAACATCCGCCATGGAGAACCCGATTTTAGAAGGCGCGCCGCCCGGCTCCCCGGTGATGGACATCAATCCGCTCATCCCTTGCGCGATCAGATCATAACCCGGCCGGTCGCGATAGGGACCCGTCTGTCCGAAACCGGAAATCGACACGAGGATCAGGCGCGGATTGATTTCCCGAAGCCGCGGATAATCCATGCCGAGACGCGCCAGCGTGCCCGGCCGGAAATTCTCCACCAGCACATCGGAACGGCCGACCAGAGTGCGGAACAATTCTTTCCCTTCATCGGATTTCAAATTGACGGCGATGCTCCTTTTGTTCCGATTGACACTCAGAAAATAGGCACTCTCCCCATTGACAAACGGAGGACCCCATTTCCGGGTGTCGTCGCCCCCTAGAGGTTCGACTTTGATGACGTCCGCCCCGAGATCTCCGAGAATCATGGTGCAGAAGGGACCGCTTAAGATCCTCGACAGATCCAGAACCCGGAGTCCGCTCAGCGGTTTCATCCTCTATCCCCCCTTACCGCAACAACCCCGACTACTCCCGAAGCGCCCGGTCCGCGCAAACCCTTACGGCCGGAGCCGAGTCCAAAACAACAAGCGGTGTTTGACCTTTTCAAACAGAGCGGTAATCCCCAGGATGACAAGACCGTTGAAGAGCATCCCCGCCAACACATTCTTATAATCGGAAAAATCGGCGTAATACTGGATAAAATACCCCATCCCGGATTTGGCGCCGAACATCTCCGCCACGGTCAAGAGGATAAAACTGAAGGCCAGGGCCACCCCCGCTCCCTCAAAAATGTAGGGCGAGGCGGCGGGGAGGATCACCTTAAAAATCAACAACCGGCCCCGCAGTCCCAACACCCTAGCGTTATCCAGCACGGACTTCTCGATGAACAGGACCCCATGAACGGTGTTCATGAAAACCGGCCAAAAGGCGCCGATGAAAATGAGAAACACCGATGCAGTGCCGAAGGTCGGCAATAGGGCAATGGCGTAGGGAATGTACATGGTAGGCGGGATGGGGCTGAGCAGATGAAAGAGCGGCATCAACACCCTGCGAATTCGGGGATGAAGCCCGAAATACAGCCCTCCCGCAATTCCCGCCGCCACCGCCAACCCGTATCCCGGCACAAACAAACTCATTGAACTGAGAAATCCCCGGAACAGGTCGGGAAGGTGGTTCCATAAAGCCGCGAAAATCTCCTCCAATCGGGGAAACAACACGGGGTTCAACCATTTTCCATAGGTTGCCGCCACCTCCCACAGCAGGAGCAACGCCCCCACCACGGCGATCGTACCTGCGCGCCGTCCAGCCTTTGCGCGATCCATTCCTCCTCCCCTCCTCGATTCGCCGCCTCATCCTTGCGCAGTTCACGTGTTTTGCTGCAAAAAGCGTTCTTTTATTTTTTGGTAATACGGGTCTCCCGGATGTTCTGCGATCAATTCATCGACAGCCTGACGGTAAAGGTCCGTCTCCACGTACTGAGCGATATCGACCGAGGGATTGTCCAGGTAGCCGATATCCTTCATTTCCTTCCACATCTTCAGGACCTCTTTCTTGTTCGGATCCGAAGAATTGATCTGATGGGGTTCCAGGATCGTATCTCCTATTCTGTGCTCATCCAATTTGACGTGAGGAGCACTCGCCGCAATGGTCACGCCGGGATTTTGTTGTTTGACCCGCTCGGCTTCAATCAATGCTTTCAGAAACCGCTTATAGGGTTCGGCATTTTGCCGCACCTGGTCTCTTTTGGCTACGACCCGGCAGCAAACATGTCCCGGCTGCAACTGATTGCTCCAGTTGACCACGACCAGTCCCGCCTCTTTAACGGCCGCCAGACTGCCGGGAGCCGCCACCCCCGCGTCTACCTTCCCCGACTTGACGGCTTCCAGTAGAAGGGATTGGTTTTTGAATTCAATAATTTCCAAGTCTTTCTTCCAATCAATGCCTGCCGCGTGGAGTGCCGAGCGGAACACAATATCTCCCGTGTACAGGCGAATCGATCCGATCTTTTTCCCTTTAAAATCGGCGAGTGTCTTGTATTTGTCCGCATCTTCCTTTCTGGCGACGATCGGGCTGCCGCCCTCCAAATGCCCGCCGATGATGGCAAAATCGGAACCTTTAGAAATGAACGTCAACGGCCCGGCGGTGCCGAAGGACACTCCCACGTCGATTTTTCCGGCTTGCAAAGCGTTTAACCCGTCCGCCGTGGTCTGGAAAGGAACAAAATTAATACGGAGATGTTGTTTCTTAAAAAATCCTTCGTATTCCGCGATGAAACCCAGTTGCGTCCCGAGGGAAGCGCTGTACCCCACATTGAGCGTATATTCGCTCTCACCCCCCGGGGCATTTCCCCCTCCGCCGCCGGGCGCCGGTCCCGCTTCCCGTCCGCACCCCTCCGCTGCCAGAGCGACCGCCGCCCATCTTTGACGAATTTGCCGCATCCTGCTCTCCTCCTCGACGGTTCAGAACACCGTTTGGTCTTCGATTTCCGGCGCCTATATTCCGGAACCGCCGGGTTCAAACATTCCTTCTTCTTCCAATTTGGACAAGAGTCCCCGGTTCATCATCGTCAAAATCCGGTCCCGCAGAACGTTGTACTCCATTCTTTCCGCCAACTGTTTTCGATTCCGCGGTCGGGGAAAGGGCAGTTCCAAAACGTCCGCGATTTCGCTCGGCGGCCCCGGAGAAAACACCACGACCCGGTCCGCCAAATACAGTGCTTCGTCCACGTCGTGCGTGACAAAAAGAATCGTCACGTCCCGATCTTCCACTATCCGCAACAGCAAGTCCTGCAAATGAACCCTTGTCAACGGATCTAAAGCGCCGAAGGGTTCATCCATCAAAAGAACATCCGTTCCGACGGCCAAGGCCCGGGCAATGGCGATCCGTTGGCGCATTCCTCCGGACAGTTGACCCGGATAAAGGTGGCCCGCGCGCCCCAATTGGACGAGTTCCAGATAGTGATCCGCCAATTCCCTCAGCTCCTTCCCTTTCCGCCCGGGAAACCGCTGGCGCAAGGCGATGACAATATTCTCCCGGGCGGTGAGCCAAGGAAACAAAGAATAATCTTGGAATACGACAGCTCGCTCCGGCGATGGTCCCGTCACGGTTTTCTCATCAATCCGGATGCGGCCCTGGTGCGGGATATCCAGGCCGCTCACCAGGCGCAAAAAGGTACTTTTTCCGCAACCACTCGGCCCCATGAGGACGACGAACTCTCCAGGGGCGATGGTTAAGTCCATCCCCCGGAGAATTTGGCGTCCGGAATATTCAAACGACACTTGTTCGACTTTTATTTTGATTTTGTAATCCGCCGACTTTTGACTCGTTCGGTACCGGATCGTCTCCGCCGAAACCGGCATCGTGATCCCCCTCTCTCTTGAAAGCGTTATGAATAAAATCCCGGTGTAGGTAGACGGCCGTTGAGCACCCACTGGCCGACCTCATAGATTTTGTAATCCACCGGGTCATGAAGGGTCATCGTCCGCACATTGCGCCAAAATCGGTCGTACCGGAAGCGGGACGCCGTCGCTCCGGATCCCATCACATCGAAGATTCCGGATGTAATATCCAACGCCGCGCGCGAAGCCGCCACTTTTGCAGCCGCCACCGTCACGGCGCACTCTCCCCGTTCCTCGGCCGTCAGCGCCTCCTGCCTGCGCCACGCGCGTTCCAAACTTTCGGCTGCCCGTTCCGCCAGGCATAGGGCCGACTCCAAGCTGACCCACATCGTCCCGTAATGGTGCAAGATATACGGATCATCCGTCGCCTTCTCCGCTCCATTCCTCCAGGTCCGGGTGTGGGAGCGGGTGTACGCTTTGGCTTCCTGCAAAGCGCCGGCAGCCATCCCGACAAACAGGTTGGCCAAGATCATCTGGGTCAAACAGGTGCGCAAGGAAGCGAAGGGCGTCCCTTGAGGCCCCGGGGAAGATAGGATCTCGTCTTCATAAACCTCTACACCGCGGAATTCGACGCTGCCGCTGTCGGTCTGACGTTGTCCCATATTGTCCCAGTCGTCTTGAACGACCACCCCTTCGCGACGGGTCGGTATCACCGCAACCACCGTTTTCTCTTTCTCCGGATCCCACGCG
>JASBVV010000064.1 GCA_029960885.1 Kyrpidia sp.
AATGGTTCGAAATATATTCGATTTCATTGTACGGTTGGATATGGTTTCCGGTCAATGGGCGCCCAGGTAATTCCGACCTCGATTCGTTCGACGGTGGAAAGGCCGTTGGCGGCGGCTTCGCTCTTCGTTCGGTTGCGGGTGTGCCGCCCGTGCCTTCCCGCCTTTCCCATTTTTCCTGTATAGTAAAGATATCGTGGACGGAGCGAAATCCATATGCGGGAGGGGATTCCGGATGAGCGAACCGGTGCGTGCGGATCTTTTGACCGAAAAGCGGCGGGAACGGTACCGGGCGTGGAGGGAGCACCTGGCGGGCGACCCGGATTTGGCGGAAGATTTGGCCCGGGTGGAGGCGGACCCGAAGGCTCTGCTGGATGCGTTCGGGGTGGACCTCAGCTTTGGCACCGGCGGCCTGCGGGGGGTGATGGGAGCCGGCACGAACCGGATGAACCGCTACACCGTGCGGCTGGCCACGGCGGGGCTCGCCCGATATCTCCGGCGGCGGGGTTCGGCCGAGCGCGGGGTGGTGGTGGCCTATGACTCCAGGCGATGGTCGGACCTTTTCGCCAAGGAGACGGCCCTGACGCTGGCCGGCGCGGGGATCCCGGTGTACCTGTTCGCGGATATTCGCCCGACCCCGGAGTTGTCTTTTGCCGTGCGGGAGCTCGGGGCGGCGGCGGGGGTGGTGATCACGGCGAGCCATAACCCGCCCGAGTACAACGGGTACAAGGTGTACGGTCCGGACGGGTGCCAGGCGGTGCCGGAGTTGGCCGAGGAGATCATTCGGGAGATCGCCGAGGTGGACGACCCCTTTGCGGTGCCGACGGCGGATGAACAGGAGGCGGTCCGGTCCGGGCTGTTCCGGCGGCTGGGGGCGGAGATGGATGATCGGTACGTCGCACGGGTTCTCGGGCTGAGCCTGCGGAGCGGGGCGTCCGGGCATGCTGCGCCGGTCACCTTGGTGTACACGCCTCTTCACGGCACCGGGGGGAAAATCGTGCCCCGGGTGCTGGAGGAGATGGGATACCGGGTGGTCTGCGTCGAGGAGCAGATGCGTCCGGATCCGGAGTTCAGCACGGTGGCTTCGCCGAACCCCGAGGACCCTGCGGCTTTCGACAGGGCCCTCGCCTTGGCCCGGGAGGTCAAGGCGGATGCGGTGCTGGCCACCGATCCGGACTGTGACCGGGTGGGGGTGGCGGTCGCCGATGGCCATGGAGACTACGAGTATCTCAGCGGCAACCAAGTTGGCGTCCTGCTCCTGGATTATATTTTGCAGAGGCGAAAGGCTCGGGGGATAGTGCCCGAGCGGGGCGTGATGATCAAAACGATCGTCACCTCGGAGATGGGCCGGGCTCTGGCCGATGCCCACGGCCTTGCGACCGTCGACGTGTTGACCGGGTTCAAATTCATCGGTGAGCAGATCGGGCGGCTGGAGGGTGCCGGGCGGAACTTTGTGTTCGGTTACGAAGAAAGCTTTGGCTATCTCATTGGCGATTTTGTTCGGGATAAGGATGGAGTTCAGGCGGCGGCGATGGTGGCGGAGATGATCGCCCATCACAAAACCGCGGGGAAGACTCTGTCCGACCGGCTGGAGGAGCTGTACCGGCAGTACGGGTACTACCGGGAGCGGCTCGTGTCTGTGACCATGCCGGGGGTCGAGGGACAGGCCCGGATGAGAACGATGATGCGGCGGTGGCGGGAGGCACCGCCGCTGGAGGTGGCCGGGCTGGCGGTGGCCGAGGTGCAGGATTATCTCGTCGGCCGGGTGCTCCGGGCGGACGGGGGCGAGGGGGTTCTGGATCTGCCCCGGTCGGATGTGCTGAAGTTTGTGCTGGACGGCGGCCATTGGTTTTGCCTGCGGCCTTCCGGGACCGAGCCGAAGCTGAAGATCTATTTCGGCGTGCGGGGCCGGGATGATGCGGATGCCCGGGAGTGGCTGGACCGCCTGCACCAAGCGGTGATGGAGCGGGTGGAAGGCCAGGGGTGATGCGGGCCGGGGATTAGCAGGGTGGGTACGGTTTGCAGGCATTTTTGGGCAGGGTCCGCCGTTGGAGGCGCTGCGGTGGTTTGGGTTACTCATAAAGAATTCAGGAAAGATGATCCGGAAGGATTAAGCGTGGCATACATCGAAATGTAGAGAAGCATTCTGAGTAGAGACCGCGGATTTCCAATGAGTCCGGGCCGGTTTCTACGGGAGCTCCGAAGGGGAGTGAAGAGGTTGGCACGGGCAGACTTATTGGTCAAGCTCGTGATGGCGGGAAGCCGAGGAGATACTCGCTTGTTTCACAGGACCGTGGAGGCAATTATTATTGCGGAGGAGCGCAGCAAACAACATCATGTCCTGGCTGATCGTTTGGCGGAGGGCCTAAAGAACGGAGCTGTTCTCAGAGGAATGGGGGCGCCGGGCGTTAGCCATGAGCGTGTTGCAGATCTCATCTACGAAGTCCGGCCCATGCGTACGTTGGATGATTTAATTTTACCCACAGTGGTTGTGCAGGCGTGTAAAGAACTGGTTGAAGAGCAACACGCTCCAAGGCTTCGTCGAGACTCCGGGATCTCGCTAATCGAGTGGGGGACGGGTTCTCCGTGAAGTTTTTATTGAAGAAATTCGATATCATGCTTTGTTGGTTGAGGCGCCCATCAGCGTATTTAACTACATTCAGGATGATCGGTCTGTGGAAGATTATGGCTATCCCCTGAAGGAGAGGTTGAAGGTGAGTTGCCTTCGATGATAAGAGACACTCTGAGTGTTGACGGCGTGGAAAACCATGTTCGTGTGGCTGAAAAGGGTACTGTGTTTCACGCTGTGTTCACTGGGGAACGGGCGGCAGTTCGAAGTTCGCCAACGTCTTCAGATGGGCATCAGGGTACAGGCCAATGGAAATTAGTCGCCTGTGGCCGCAACATTGCGGGTAATCACGGTGCGGCAGCAAAGGGGGGCAACGCCCCCTACTGCGTCATCTCCAGCAATTCCACAGATTGCAACGCGGTCCAAGTTGCCGAGATGTCCTCGATGCGCCGGAGCTGTACTCCCAGAAGTTGATCGATTTGATGAAATATGTACATCAGGGCCGGGAAAGGTCGAGGTGCAGACCATCGACTATCCGGAGTTGGTGCTCAAGGATGGTCCGGGGGTCAATCCACTCAACGTCGGGCGTAAATGTGAACATGGTGTGATCTTAAAGGTGGTCTCCACCAACATTTGTTGCAGTGACCAACACATGGTCCCGGACAAGGACCAGGCCATGGAGAAAATCTTGGAGTTGACCGTGCTGTCGGATATCCCTGTTCCGAGAAGGGGGACAGGGCCGCTGCATATATTCGCCGATTCCGGGGATCAGTGTCCCTTGCCCTGCGCTTCATCGCGGCCGTGACCCGGGCTGCCGCCGTTGTCGTGATGACCGCCGGCGGACCTGTGTTCGCCGGGCGATCGGGCGATGTCGGCCCCGTGGACGACGGATGCGCCGGAAATCGACGTACCGGGATCCTGGCGGGCGAAAGACGGGCCGGCCGGGGAATGCGCGGTGTCGGTTGCGGAATTCGTCGAGGACGATGGGGCCCCGGCGGCCGACGCGGCTTTCGTTTGCGCGGTATCATCCGCTGAAGCCGCGGCCTCGTTCGTTTGCGCGGTCTCGCTCGACTGGGCGTTGGCCGAACTGTCGGTTTCTTCCTGACGATGACCCGAATTTGAGCGATCTGACTGGGAAGATGTGGGCCAGTGTTCCAATCGTTGCTTCAGATGATCGAGATCTCGAAGGATGTTTCGCTGGATGGCGTCCTGGGCCCGGGCGCTGCCGACCTGCTGCAGAGCTGCGGAGAGGGCTTCGATATTGTGGGCCGCCCGGTTCCACATGTTTTGGTCGGCCGGTTCGCCGGAATTGCCGGAACCGGCCCCGGTTCGGACAGTGTCGGAAGTGGTCGTGTTGTCCGTTGTTTCGGTATCGGCGGGCTGTGCCGCCGTTTGGTCGATGCCGGTCGTTCCGCCCGCCACATCCAGGGCGAGACGTTGATCCTGGAGTGCCTCTTCCAAGGATTTTTCGGCCAAATCGGGTTCCCCTTCCCGGATCAGCGCGAATGCTTCAGCGAGGCGTTCTTCGGCAAACTCCGTCAACAACTCCGCCTTTTGCCCGTCGTTCTGCGCCAGGGCGAGGCGAATCCGTTCGACGGCGATTTTTATAAAATAAGTCAGGTTATCGGGCAGGATCTGTGGGGTGCGGACGGCGGGATCCGGGACGGTGCGGTTTCCGGATCCCGGGGTGGCGGTCGCCGACACGCCGCTGTCGGGACTCACGGCACCGGAGGGGGCATCTTGCGCCCAAACGGTGCCGGCGCTTCCCAGGGTGAGCAGCAAGGTTCCGACAGCCGCCGGAATGAGCCGTGTGCGTTTGCGCATAGAATGATGGTCTCCTTTCTGTGACAGCGATATCGCAGGTGGATCCCGAGAGTCTCGAGACCTGGTGATAGTATTCGCGGGGCATCTTGGTTTTGTGGGGGCGGGCGAGGATGGTGCGCCGGCCTTTGGGCGCCGGAGCGGCGCAGGGCGGCAAGTCATGCTATAATCGGAGCACGGAAGGTGAAACGGCGGGCGGCCGTGATCGCGTGAAGGGGAGAGGCGGGGAGGAGAAAGATGGGAGAACACCGGTTTGTATTGAGCGCCCGGTGGCGCGGGGGGCGCAATGGAAAAGGCGAAATCGCCGTGGGAAATCTGCGGTCGGCGGTGTCCGCTCCCGCCCAGTTGGATGGACCGGGAGAAGGCACGAATCCGGAGGAAATGTTGACCGGAGCGGCGGCCACTTGTTATCTGATTACTCTGGCGGCCGTGCTGGAGCGGCGAGAGTTGCCCGTGGCGGATTTGGCGCTCACCACCGAGGGAGTGGTGAACACCGAAGGCGGACTCCGGTTTGAGAAAATCATTCATCGGCCCCTCATCGGTCTGCGCGCGGGGGCGACGGCGGAGCAGGTGGAAGGGGCCCGGCAGGCGGCGCATCGGGCCGAGCAGGCGTGCATGATTTCCCGGGCGGTTCGGGGCAACGTGGAGGTCCTGGTGGAACCGGAAGTCGTGGTGAATGAGTGAGTATATCTTCGCCCGGTGGAGAAAAAGAGATGAAGCTTGGGGATAATGATGAAAGATCCGGGTTGCCCGCCGGCGGTGACCGTGCTATTGTAAGAAACGTCGCTGCCGCGGGCGGGACATCCGCCCGGGGGCGGGAAGGTCGGAGGGAGCGAA
>JASBVV010000065.1 GCA_029960885.1 Kyrpidia sp.
CTCGTTCAGCACGGCGAAGGTGGTGGCGAAGAGGGAGTGGGTGTGTACAATGGCTCCTACCCACGGGTGATCGAGGTAGATGCGGGTGTGCAGGGGCGTTTCGCTGGACGGTTTGCGGATGCCTTCGGTCACGGTCCCGGAGAGATCCGCCTCCACCAAGTCCGAGAGTTCCATGGCGTCGTAGGGAACGCCGCTGGGCGTGATGACGATGCGGTCGGTGCCCGGAATTCGTGCGCTGACGTTTCCGGCCGTTCCCTTGACCAGTCCGAGAGCGGACAGCCGGTTGGCTGCCTCGAGGACTGCTTTTCGCAACGGGGTTGTGGAGTCGGGCATGTCGTTGTCTCCTTGTCTGCAGGATTTGTTGGATTCTTGCAACGGTACGGACTTACCCGGGACATGGGCTCACCCCTGGCGCCCCTGCGCCCGGGCGGCGAGAAACCGCGCGGCATCCACCGCCATTTCCAAGGCCAGGCGCCGGGGCGGCCGGTCCCATCCTTCGCCGAGAAGCGCCGTGATCTGCTCCAGCCGATAGTATAACGTTTGCCGGTGAATGAACAGGGACTTGGCCGCCTGTTGCTTGGACTGGCTACAGGCGAAAAACACGCGGACCGTGTCTACCAGCTCCGTCCCGTGAAGCCGGTCGTGGGCCAAGAGCGGCCCGATTTGGCCGTCGACGAACCGGCGGAGCGCTTCTTCGTCCATCTGCAGATAGAGTTGCCATGCGTACAAATCGTCATAGGACACGAAGAGCATCCGGGGCTCCCGGGGTGCCTCACCGGCTTTGGGCGCCCTCGCGTTCTCGCCGGGGAACGGTCGGATGGGCGTGTTCCGATCACCGTTCCCGCCGGAGGCGATCGGATCGACCGTTCCGGGCCACCGGCCGCTTGAACGCGGGTCATCCGCGGCGGTTCCGGCATCGCTCGCCGGCGACGATGAAGCTTCGCCTGCCCGGCCCCATGGGGAGGCGCCGGATGGACAGGTCGCCGCCGGGGATTGGGCCGCCAAGGCATGGAGGGCTTGATGCCAGGCCTCGGGGACCCTGCCCGGATGGCGGACGATCCGCCCCATGCCCACCACCCAGATCCGGCCGGCTCCCGCCCGCCCCGATGCCAAACGCCGGAACAGTGCCCGAAAGGCCTCCCTGGCCCGCCCGATCAGTTCCCGGTCCCGGGTCTCGGCGTGGTCTCCGCCGGTTCCGGGGGCTCGGCCTGCCGGCGTTGCCCGAGTCGGGCGAGCCGCCCCCTTTGACCGGGCTTCCTGGGCGTCCGCCGTCCCACGGATGTCGGCGGCGACCACCGCCCAGTGAGTTCCCACCGGCGCCAGCCAAGCGGTGAAGCCGCGTTCCTGAAAGACGGCCGGCAGGATCCGCGCCGCTTGAAGAAGAAGCCGGTCCTCCGGCGATCCATCCGAATTCTCCGGAGCCGGTGCCGGGGGCCCAAAGCGTTCGGCGGCCCCGAAAGTGTTGCTGTGGTCGGGGGCGTCCGGGGACTCCTTGACAAAATCGGAACGGCGGCGAAGTGCCGAGGGCGCCCGCGGGTGGAGGGTTCGAGGTTGTGTGGCCGGATCGGCGGAGTCGATCTGAAGGCCGCCGGGGTCGGCCGGCAAAGGCAGCACGGCCGCCACGACGAGTGGCCCCCCGCCGCCGAGGTGCGCGGCCGCCGCCGACGGCCAGTCTCCCGCACCGCGGTTGAGAAGATCATCCATCCAACGCCGGGTCGTCCGGAGCCGCCGTTCCTCCAGAGACATCCGGCGGAGCAGTTCCTGGGCGATGGCCGTGGCCGCCCGGTCCAGCACCAACTGCAGAAACTCCGTCGGTTCCCCGGGCATTGCCACCGTGAGTTCCCCCACCTGGGTGTCCATGGCCACAATGGGCTGGCGAACCCGGCGAACCCCCTCCCCGACGTTGGGGTTCCCGCCGTCCGGATCCGGGGTCTCCGGATATACCACCACCTCACCGTCATCCTCCTGCAGTCGCACAGTGCATCCCGTCTCCCGGTGCAACAGTTCCAGAATCCTCCGCAGTCCCCGGGGGCGGAGGGTCAATTGCAAAAACTGCCGGGAAATCCGTTCGAGTTCAACCAGTTGGTGATGGTGGCGGTCGATCAGATGGGCATGAATGTCCTGGGTGATGTCGATAAACCGCACCGGGCGCTCGAAGACGATCACCGGAAAATCGCTTGCGTCGGCGAAGGCGCGCACCCGTTCCGGCACTTCGGGAAAATATCTTCCAAGCTCGATGCACAGTCCGGAGACGCCCTTCTCCACCAGCCCCCGCACGTACTGAAACGCCACATCCTCGTCCCGACCGAGGCCGACCCCGGTGGTCAGGATCAGTTCTTCACCGTGCAGCAAATCGGCGGCGTC
This sequence comes from Kyrpidia sp., assembly GCA_029960885.1. Lineage (GTDB taxonomy): Bacteria > Bacillota > Bacilli > Kyrpidiales > Kyrpidiaceae > Kyrpidia. Next base: position 2,365 of record JASBVV010000065.1, read on the forward strand.
GGTGACTTCCAGGACGTGCACCCACCGCACCGGGCGCCGCAGACCGCCTCCTCCGGCCACCACTTTGGCTTCCTGAAAAATCGGACGACGAAGCACGTCTTCGATGCGAAAGGGCTCTCCGATGGTCATGGACTTTCCCCCCATTTTGAACATACCAAACCGGGCCCGGTGCGTCCACGGACGCGTTGATTTTTCCCG
>JASBVV010000066.1 GCA_029960885.1 Kyrpidia sp.
TTATGCTGCGCTGCGGCGAGGAGGCGGAACGCGGATATGGACCGGTGCGGGGGTGACAGGGTGGAAGAGCGCGAAGACGGTGCGTGGGTGAGTTCGGGCGGAGTGGAGCGGGCGGCCTGGTTTCCCCTGCCCGGGGTGCGGGTGGGGCACGCCCACGATTTGCGGGCGCGAACCGGATGTACGGTGATCCTCGCCCCGGAGGGGGCGGTGGCCGGCGTGGATGTGCGCGGGTCCGCGCCGGGCACCCGGGAGACGGATTTGCTCGACCCGGTCAACCTCGTGCAGGAGGTGCACGGGGTGCTGCTGGCCGGGGGCAGCGCCTTCGGCTTGGCGGCGGCGGACGGGGTGATGCGCTACCTGGAGGAGCGGGGGTACGGGCTGGATGTCGGGGTGGGGAGGGTGCCGATTGTGCCCGGCGCCGTGTTGTTTGATCTGGCGGTGGGGGACGGGTCCCGCCGGCCGGATGCGGCGATGGGTTATGCGGCGTGCGAAACCGCCCGGGAAGTGCCGGAGCGGGGCCGCGTCGGAGCGGGGGCCGGCGCCACGGTGGGGAAGGTGCTGGGGCACCCGCGCGCCATGGACGGGGGGCTTGGGACAGCCGCCGTCCGCCTGCCCGGAGGTCTCATCGTGGGGGCGGTGGTGGCGGTGAACGCCGTGGGGCACGTGATGGATCCCGCCACCGGGGAGATTCTCGCCGGCCCCCGGGGTGAGGACGGCCGGCCCCTGGACACCGTGGCGGTGTGGAGCGCGGGTCAGGGCCCCGGGGCGCTGCTGCCGGGGACGAACACCACCATTGGGGCGGTGGTGACCAACGCCCGGTTGACCAAAGTCCAGGCCAACAAAGTGGCGGCCATGGCCCACGACGGCTTGGCCCGGGTGATCCGGCCGGCCCACACCATGTACGATGGGGACACGCTGTTTGCCGTGGCCTCCGGCGGCGTGGCCGCACCTGTGGATCTGGTCGGGCTCTGGGCGGCTGAAATGGTCGCGGAGGCCGTCCTCGACGGTATTCGACAAGGAGCTACCGCCGGCGGGGCGGGCCAAGCCGATTGACGGCTTGGTCTCACGCCGCGCCGTCTCTCCCCCGGAGCGGATTTTTTTGCTTCGGCGGCCGCCGGACAGCAGGAAAATGTCAATCATTTGCTGAATAGTGTATTCAGACGCTCATCAACCGGCCGGGAATCTTGTCGAAAAGGACTGTTCGCGTGAATGGACCCAGAACTCATTGCCCGATCGCAACACGTTTATCAGCCCATCGTTCATTTAGCCTCTGGGGAAACCATTGGATACGAAGCCTTGGTGCGGGGGCCGGACGATCTCGGTCTTCAGTCGCCTTTGCGCCTGTTTGAATGGGCGGAGGACCGGGGTTGTGCCGAAGAACTCGATGCCGCGCTTTTTCCCAAAGCTTTGCTCGGCGCCCCGCCGGGGAATGTGTTTATCAACGTCCGGGCGACAACCCTTCTTCGATACGGTGAACGGATCATCGAACACATTCGGGACGCGGGCGGGCGAAAGATCACCGTCGAGGTGACGGAACGGGTGGCGGTCGGTGACATCGCCGACTTGGAGCGGGTGATCCGGGACGTTCACGCAACGGGGGCGCGGGTAGCCCTCGATGATGTGGGCAGTGGGTACGCCAGCTTGGAATGGCTGTTGCATATCCGTCCCGATGTGCTGAAGATGGACATGGTGTTCACCCGGGCGGCGGGAGACTGCACGTGGGCCGGAGAGATTATTCGCAGTCTGGCCGGGCTTTCGGCCACTGTGGGCGCCATGCTCGTGGCCGAAGGGATCGAAACCCGGGAGATGTGTGGAGCCGTGTCGAATCTGGGCGTACAATGGGGACAAGGGTATCTGTTCAGCCGGCCCGCACCCGCGTCGGCCTTTATCAGTTGATCAGAAAAAATCGCGCCGCAAACCTCTTCCTTCAGGAAGAGGATAAGGCGCGCCATTCAGGCGTTCTCTGACTCCCGATATACTGCCGGATCATGCACAGAGGAGCGTGACAGTGGTTTGCGAATATACCGTTTTCCTCCTCCGATGCTCCCGAACGGGAGCCCGGGCGGGCGTTTGTCCGGGCGAATCGTGCGTCGGCGGTGGAGAACAATGGATCGAAACGGTACAAACTACAAGAGAAGGGTGGGCCGAATGTTCAAAGGGGGACAGCGGGATATGCCTGAGCAACCGGAATTGGCCCGAGGGCTAAAAGAACGCCATCTTCAACTCATCGCTTTGGGCGGGGCCATTGGAGTCGGATTGTTTCTGGGGTCCGCCCGGGCGATCCACCTGGCGGGTCCTGCGCTGACCCTGTCGTATCTGGCGGGGGGACTCGTTATTTTTTTGATCATGCGGGCACTGGGCGAACTGGCCCTTTACAAACCCGTGGCCGGTTCGTTCAGCACTTATGCGGAAGAATTCGTCGGCCCCTGGGCGGGGTTTGTCACCGGTTGGACGTACTGGTTCATGTGGATCACCACGGCCATGGCCGAAATCACCGCCGTGGGGGTCTATGTCCGCTACTGGTTTCCGGCGGTTCCCCAATGGGTGCCGGCTCTGATTGCGTTGGTGCTCATGTATCTGGTGAATCTGATCGCCGTGGGCGCCTACGGCGAATTTGAATTTTGGTTCGCCATCATCAAAGTCGTCACCATTGTCGCCATGATCGTGGTCGGGCTGTCCATCATCCTGTTCGGCGCGGGAAACAACGGGGCTCCGGTGGGTTTCTCGAATTTGTGGACCCACGGCGGATTTTTCCCCACCGGCATCGTCGGCGCATTGCTGGCTTTACAGATGGTGATGTTTGCGTACAACGGCGTTGAATTGATCGGGGTGACGGCGGGCGAAGCCCGGGACCCGGCCAAGACCCTGCCGGCGGCGACCAACAAGGTCATCTGGCGGATTCTCATTTTCTACGTGGGAGCCCTGCTGATCATTATGAGTCTGTATCCGTGGAATGAGTTGGACGCCAAGAACAGTCCGTTTGTGCTGACGTTCCAGCGGATCGGGTTTCCGGCCGCCGCGGACGCGATCAATTTTGTGGTTCTCACCGCGGCGCTGTCGTCGTGCAACAGCGGGGTGTTCGGCACCGGGCGAATGCTCTATTCCCTGGCCCAGCATCGGCAGGCCCCGGGATTTTTGCAGCGGCTGAACGGGCGGCGGGTGCCCGCGGCGGCGGTCACGGCCTCGGCGGCCGTGATGCTGGTGGGGGTGGCGTTGAATGATGTGGTCCCCGAACGGGTGTTCACCTATGTGACGAGTCTCGGCGCCGAAGCGGCGATCTGGACCTGGGGGATGATCCTGGTTGCGCATATGGGCTATCGAAAGCGGGTGGCCGCCGGGGACGTGGAGGGAATTGCATACCGCATGCCCGGCTCGCCCGTCACCAACTGGATCGGCCTGGCTTTCCTGGCCTTCGTCGTGATCTTGCTCCTGTTTGATCCGGATACCCGGGTGGCCTTGTACGTGGCTTTGGGTTGGTTTGCCCTGCTGGCGATTGCGTACCGGTTTGCGCGGCGGGGCGTCGGATCTCCGGCGCAGGGCTCCGGGCGGCCGGCCGGCCGCTGAGGCATGGGTTGCCGGCAACATGCGCACTATTGACAAGGTGTCTCCGAACGAGAATAATAGACGAGAATCGGGCATGAACGTTGAGCGAGTCTGTGAAGGTGAGGAAACCCTCGCGAGGAGGCACGAGATTTGGCGAAACGGAAACGCTGGCTGTGGATCGGCGCAGCGGTGCTTCTCGTCGTCGTTCTGGGGATGGGCGGGTATTACGCGTGGTCGATCCGGCATTTTGTGAACGCCATTCACGACGGAACGGCGGGGAATTTACCTCCGTGGACAGGGACGGAGCGGGTGAACATTCTCATGATGGGCGTGGACAATCGCAACCATGATCCCCATCCCCGCTCGGATACCATGGTGTTGGTCAGTGTGGACCCGCAGACCAAGACGGCTCAGATGTTTTCGATCATGCGGGATACGTGGTACCGGATTCCCGGGCACGGATATGAGAAGATCAATGCCGGCTATGCTTTCGGCGGACCGGAGTTGGCTGTCCGGACAGTGGAAGATTTTCTTCAGATTCCCATTCATTATTATGTGGTGACCGATTTCGTCGGCTTTGAAAAATTGGTGGATGCCGTGGGCGGCGTGGATTTGAATGTGGAAAAGCCGATGGATTACGTGGACGACGGCGTTTACGACATTCATCTCAAGGCCGGATTTCAGCACTTGGACGGCCAACATGCGCTGATGTATGTCCGGTTTCGGCACGACGCTCTGGCCGACTTCGCCCGGACCCAGCGCCAGCGGGAGTTTCTGCTGGCCGTGGCCGACCGGCTGAAATCTCCGGCCTCCTTGGCCAGGCTGCCGACGATTCTCCAGCAGGTGGAGCCCTATGTTCAGACGAACATGACGCTTGGCGACATGATCCGGTTGGCCGGGCTCATGCGCGGCGTGGATGTGAGCGGGGTGCAGACGGCCCAGATTCCGCAGAATCAGGACCTGTTGTCCGAAGATGTGGACGGCCAGGCGGTACTGATCCCCCACGTCACGGCCTGTCGGCAGTCGGTTCACCGGATGCTGGGCATGGCCGACGCGGACACCGTGACGGCGTCGGCGGCGGACGATTACTACTGGAACCTGTATAAAAACGGCGGGCCGACTCCCCCCTCGACGCGGCGGGTGGTGGCGGCGGAACCGGCCAAACCGACCCCCGCGCCCGCATCTGAGCCGTCCCCGACCCAACCGGAGAAGGCGGCGGAAGCGAATTCAGGGGGGAATTCCGGGATGGATGCATCGAAAAACAAGCCGGCACATTCCGGACCCGGACCGGCGGAGGAAAAAGGCGGGGGGAGCGGATCCGGTCAAGGAGAATGGGGGAAAGGACAGAATCCCGGGTCGGCGAACCCGGGCGGCGGCTCCGGATCCGGGGGATCGGGAGGGGTCTCGGGCGGCGGGTTTCCCGCGCCCGCGCAGAGTCAACCGGAAACCAAGCCTTTGCAGCCGGCCGAGCTGGGTTCGCCCCGTTCCAGCAGTTCCTGATGCCTTCATGAGCGGGGGAGTCACCCGCCAACTTGGGAGGCCGGAGAGGCAAGTCATCTTTTCGCAGGGCGAGGCGGAGTTCGCTGCAGCGGGAGCGCAAGGCGGTACGGCTGTACGGTTCGAATGCGTGTATATGGTTCGAGGATGGATCGCCCAATGGCGGGTTCCGGCGTAGTGCCGGCCCGCCATTGTTTGCCTCAGTGACGATGGGACCATCGAGTGTCTGGGTGACCGCGGGCGGAGTAGACACACCCGCGGCGGAACCGCCATGCACCGCCGCGTCCGATGAGGTACAATAAGCCGTGAAGCGCCGGATGAGGAAACGCGGAAAGAGCCGGGTGAGACTGTGCGACAGCGGGGAGGGGTTGCAGTGAGATTTGCGGTGATCGGGGCCGGAGCGGTGGGAGGGTATTTTGGCGGGCGTCTGGCCCGGGGTGTACGGTCTGCTCGTCGGCGCGGCGGCGAGCAGGCGGGCGAGAGGTGATCGCCGATGACCGAACATCCCGGCGGGCCGTTGATCCTGGCGGAAGTCAGCCTGTCCGCCGTTCGCCGCAACGTGCGGGTGTTTCGCGAACGAGCGGGGGACGCCCGGGTGATGGCCGTGGTCAAAGCGGACGGGTACGGTCACGGCGCGGTGCCGGTGGCCCGGGCCGCTCTGGAAGCCGGTGCCGAGTGGCTGGGGGTCGCACGGGTGGAAGAAGGGTTGGCGCTGCGGGAGGCGGGCATACGGGCGCCGATCCTGATCCTCGGGTCGATCGGCCCCGAGGGCGCCCTCCAGGCGGTGGCCGGAGACTTGGATTTGACGGTGTTCGAGCCTTCCCACATTCCGCCCTTGGTCGCCGCCGCCCGGGAACTGGGCAAACGGGCTCGGGTGCACGTCAAGGTGGATACCGGGATGGGTCGGATCGGATGGCGGGATTTCGACGAGGCGGCCAGGTGGATGAACGGCCTTCGGGAGTTGCCCGAGGTGGAGATCCGGGGCACCTTCACCCATTTTGCGGCGGCGGATGCCGAAGATCTCGCTCACGCGCAGGAGCAGTACCGGCAGTTTGACCGGTGGGTGCGGGATCTCACCGCCCAAGGCCTGCGCCCGCCCTATGTCCACGCGGCCAACACGTCGGCGGTGGTGAGCTTGCCGGAAGCCCGGTACGACATGGTGCGGGTGGGCATCGGGTTGTACGGCTATTTGCCCAATCCCGGGTGGAACGGCCGGATTGCCGCGCGGCCGGCCCTGCGGTGGACCGCCCGGTTAATGCACGTGAAATGGGTGAATCCCGGAGCCACGATCAGTTATGGATGCGCGTACAGGGCTCCCGATCGGCGCCGGATCGGCACGGTGGCCGCCGGGTACGCGGACGGCTTGCGTCGCGGTTTATCGAATGTGGGGTACATGTTGGTGCGCGGTAAACGGGCTCCCATTGTCGGCCGGGTCTGCATGGATCAAACCATGATCGATCTGACCGGAGTTCCCGAGGCGACGCCGGGAGATTCGGTGGTCCTCCTGGGGGAAGACGGCGGAGAACGCTGCACCGCGGACGACCACGCGCGGTGGACCGGCACGATCTCTTATGAAATCCTTTGCGGCATTGCGAAACGGGTCCCGCGAATCTATGTCTGAACGCGGCGCCATCTCATCGACGCCGGACCCTTCCGCCAAGAGCCGCGGCGCGTTCGGGCGCTCGGCAGAGGTCGCCCGGGTGCACGTCCGGGCGCAGATCACGATAAAAAAAGCGGTTCACCGAGATGCGATGCTCCGGCGTCCGCTCGATGACTTCACGCTTCCCTGAACCGTTTCGACCCGGGACTTTAACGTTCCGATGCTGTGGCCCTCTCCTTTAAAGGAGTGTTCGGTCGACGCCCGCTGACCCGACACCGCCTGAACCTTTGATCCCCGGCCGCCCTGGGGCGACCCGCCTACATCAGGCATATGTATCGAAGGAATTCGGAGCGCGCGGAGGATGGGCGGAGCGCGTGATAGGTTTTGAGACCGACTGGAAGGGTCGACGACCTTCCGGTTTCACGCCGGTCCGGTGTCCATCGCGGCACCCCGGTGCCTCGGTCGATCCGAATCGGTGGGGTTCGACCTCCCGACCGGATCATGGCCGTTATGGTCGATATAAGTCATATGTTCCAGGACCCGGGTGCCAATGTTCGCCTCACATCGCGCTGTACCGCCGATTGTGTTCCTGAAGGCGTATTCGTTGAACGATGGTCACCAGACGGTCGAGTTGTTGACTTTTTCGCACCATCTGTGGGTCCGTGAGACGTCCGTTACACCGCCCGAACAACTGGACCAATTCTGCCTGAAGCTGGCTGATCTGGTCCATCAGCGCTAACATGGCATATCCCTCCCATATCCCGCATGTCGCCGAGATGCGCCACTTAAGTGGTACAAACCCCTAAACCCCATGCACACGCAGGTATTATACAACGGTTTCAGGCACGAGGCTATATATTGAAATATACAGATTTTCGACCCCTTCTGACCGGTCTCGACAAAATTTGATGATCCCGCGCATATTTCGAGTGCCGGAGGCGCATACCTGATGTCGGGACCAGAACCAATGGGGGCGAAAAAAGATGATAAAATTTTTTGAACCCGGGGATCGCATTTGGCACGTGCGGTATGGGAAGGGCCGCGTCCTTTCATCGTCCGGCGGAGCGGTGCTGGTCTCCCTCGACAAAGGCGGGACAAAGGCATTCGCCAAAGACGATTGGGCCCTCTGGCCCTGGCCTCCTTGGCGGCGCATCCGGGCGACGGCACCGTAGCCGGCCGGCAGGGCGGACTCGCCGGCTGCCCCTCCGCCGCCTCCGAGACCCGCCCCCGTCCGGGGCGCGGGGCCGCCTTTCTCGGAATCCGCATTCCGCGTTTCCGTTTGATTGTCTCGCCCATCCCCCGTGAGCCGGGTCCCATTCCGCGGCGATCGGCACGTTCAACCTTCCCCGGTGCCCGTCTCCCGCGGACCGGCTTCACTGTATGTCTCCGCGTCCTCATCGCCTTCACCCGGCCCATTGTCGAGGTCCCGCAGTTCATCCAGGGAATCCAGGGATTCCGCCCCGAGCGTGGAGCGCACCAACGGATGCTCCCTGTTCAGGCGCACCGCCGTGGTGGGAAAATCCGGATTGTTCGGGTTGGGCACTTTATATACGTCGAGAATCCCTTCGTTCTTCGCGGCGTTGAGAATATCCTCGAATCCGAAACGGTACGGGTAGCGGCGGGTCAGTTCCCGCTGCAACAGGCCGAATCCCACAAAAGGCAGTCGTTGCTGCATACCGGCCAACACGTGGATCACCTGCTCGAGGTCTCCATCGGACACCTGGGGGCCGGTCTCCCGGAACCGGTCCCGGGCGATCTCCTCCCGATGATCCAAGGCGGTGAACGTCTCCGCCCAATCCCGGAGAATCCGGTGGGTATAACTTTGAAACCCGCAAAGATGAATGTGTTTGCCGTGTTGGGTCAACCGCCGGAAAATCGGTACCCAACTGAGATCCCCACCGACAAACAGATGGTCGGTCACGTGCGGGTACGTATGGATGGTTTCCAATACATCCAGGGACAACTCCAGGGTGATCGCGTCGCGGTGCAATTCCCCGGCCTCCCGGACGGCCACGTGGCGCGGTTGAATCCCCACCTGCAGAAGCCGCGTCTGCAGGCCGTAGTCGCCCCGGTCAAAATCTCCGTAAGCCACGGTTCCGCACCAATGGCCCTGGAGGCTGCAAATCTCTTTGATCACCCTGGACAATTGATCAAAATCCAGTTCCTTTCCGACGCCCCGGTGAACGATGTCACCCAATTGTTCCCAGTGGACCCAAGCCAGAATATTTCGTTCCACCATGATCCCCTCCATTACATCGTATCCCCTCATATGCGATACACGTCGGCGCCCGTCCGGATCCATTCCGCCAGGACCGGGCCTCTTTGCAGGGCGCGGGCGGCTTCCGCCGCCAACTCCCGAACCACTTCGCCCGCCGGGCGGACCTCTCGAATCAATCCGGTTCCCTGTCCGGCGTTCATATATCCCTCATCGATCTTCCCTTCGATGGCCGCCACGCGATTGTTCCGTCCCACGATGAATGGAAGCAATTCTTCCATTGATGGTCGGTGTTTTTCCAATTCGAGGATTTTCTCAGAAAACGGATTCCGCAACACCCGGGTCACTCTGCCCTGGCTGCGTTCGATGACCACCGTGGACTCGTCGCCGGATTCGACCAACCTTCGCTTGTAGGCCGGGTGGGCTTCGCATTCTTCCGTGGCCACGAACAGCGTGCCGACCTGAACCCCGTCGGCTCCGAGCATCAGTGCCGCGGCCACCTGTTCTCCCGAGGCGATGCCGCCCGCCGCCGCCACGGGCACATCGTGCCCGTCACTCCGCAGCGCGCGAACCACCTGGGGCACCAAGGCCATCGTGGTCAATTCCGCCGGACCGTTGTGGCCTCCGGCTTCGAACCCTTCGCAGATGATCACGTCCGCCCCGGCCTCGGCCGCTTTCCGGGCTTGGCCCACCGTGGAGGTCAGGACCAATACCCGAAGCCCCGCCTCTTTGAATCGGGGAATGAGAGGCCGCGGATTGCCCGCCGAAAGACTGACCGCCGCCAACCGGTGGCGATGTTTCATGATGACGTCAAAGTATGGGGTGTTGTCTTTTCGTTCGCTGATGGGGATGTTTACGCCGAACGGGCGCGATGTCAACGAAGCCGCTAGATCGATCTCCCCGGCAAACTGCTCCGGACTGCGCCCGGCCGATCCCACCTGGCCGAATCCCCCGGCCTCGGAAATCGCCGCCGCCAAGCGACCGTTTCCTACGTGGGCCAATCCGCCCTCGATGATGGGATATCGTATACCCAACACCCGGCACAATCGAAAACCCGCCTTCAACTCCTCATTCACCACATCCGGCATATCGCTCACCTCATTTGGATACGGACATATCACCACACTCAATGTATCATTATATGCGCCGAATGGGAAGAATATGCATTATTTTGACGCCCATTGTTCCAACGCCCGGAGGGTCCAATCGTACGCCGCGTCGGCGATCTCCCCCAGACGGTCGAAATCGGTGAGCGCGATGGGCGGGATCTCCGGGTGCATCACCCGGTCGGCCCGGGCGTTCGCCTCCCGGCTTTGATGGGCGAGCGCCACATTGACCGATCGGAACAGGATGGGCAAAAGCCCCGGGAATTGCCGTTGGCTCCGCCATCCCCAGGGGCTGACCAGGTCCACCGATACGGTGAACGGAGCGCCGAGCGCCATCAAGGGAGCCACCGGGCAGTTGTCCACGACGCCTCCGTCCACAAACATGCGATCCCGCCAGGCCACGGGCCGGAAGACGATGGGGACGGCGCAACTCGCCAGCAGTGCCGTCGCTGCCGGGATGTCGTCGATGAGTTCCCACGGCGGGCCCGGGGGAGCCGCCGGTGAATCCCGGCCGGACGCCGAGGTCGACCCGGCCGGGGCCTCCAGGGGCCGGGAGGCGAAGATCACCTCCCGACCGCTCGCCAAATCCACGGCGGTCAGGGCCACGGGCCGGGGCAGATCGCGCACCTGGCGACCGCCGATCAGTGATTCGAGCCATCGCTCCAAGCGGGAGGCGCGAACCAGCCCCAGCCACTCGCCGCGCCGGTTCATCAGCCATCGCCGGGCCGCCGCCCGCCAATCGATGTCAAAATGGCTTCGTTTCAGGCGGGCCAACAGTTTCCGCAGGTCCCGACCGTCGCAGCCGGCCGCCCACAATCCGGCGACCAATGCGCCTCCCGAGGTTCCGGACATATGGGTGACGGAAATCCCGGCGTCCTCGAAGGCTCGCACCACCCCCACGTGGGCCGCCGAAGCCGAAGCTCCGCCGGAAAGGGCCAAACCCACAGGTCCCACGCGATTCACCCGCCTTGTCATTGGCCTCCCGCCCCGCGATATTCCCCGGGTCGGGGGTCGGGGGAGCCGCGGGGGCGCCGAATCATCGCCAGGAGGCCCAACGGGATGGGCAGCCAAAATGTGATGCCCCGATAGGCCAGGGTCAGCGCCCAAGCTTGGGCCCAGGGTACGCCGAGCCAGTGGTACAGCGCGGCCATCGAGACCTCAAAGATCCCGAGAGAAAAGGGCAGGGCCGACAGGTTGACCAGCAGCACCACCAATCCATAACCGGCGATCAAGTGGTGCCAGGGCAGCGAAATGTGCAGCGCCGACATGAGGGCGGCCAGAGTCCCGATCCGGAACACGTACAGTAACAGGTTTTCGATGAGGGCCACGCTCCACAACCCGGGATGGGTGCGGATCCGTGCCCAGGTGGCCTCAAACGCCTGGAACCGCTCCTCTTCGTCCCATATCCGCCCTGGACCGTGCGACGGGGCGGCCGCGGACCGGACAACGGTCCCGCCATCGCCCGCGGTTGGCCGTCCGTCCCCGCAGGCCGGATCCTCTCTTGCCGCCCGGTTGTCCTCTTCGGTCGGCCCGGCCGTGGCGCCCGGCGACGGCCACGAGCCTCCGATCGGCGCCGGTCGCTTGTCCGTCCTTTTCTTCTTCCGGGCGCGCCAACGTTTCCACCAGGCCGGCTCACGGGCCTTCCACCATCGGAGCAGAACGCCGATCCAATGGACAACTTTGCGGACCACCCGCCGGCGGACGGGAGTCCACAAGAATCCGACCCCCAGGCCCATTCCGGCCGCCGCCGCCCAGCGTCCGACGAGCAGAGTCCGGTGGATGGAGGGGGGGAGGGGGATGTCAAACAGGGATAACAACATCACCGAGAGCGCCACGATGAGCAAGGTCGCCACAAGCCCCAGGGAGGTGAACAATCCCATCATCCACAGGGTGCTCGCCCAGGTGATCCCCCAGCGGGATCCGGACAAAGCGAGCACGGCGATGGTGCTGGTCCCGGCGGTGGGGAGGAGCCGGTCCACCACTCCGGCGATCAGCAACAGCCGGAACAGCGCCGCGCCCGGCACGGGGGTCCCCGCCGCGCGGTACAGCCTTCCCACCAAATCCCAGTAGATGGTGAGAAACGCCGCTTCGCACAACACCGCCGATACCGTGCCCACGGGCGAGGCGTGCGACATGACCCTCATGATGCGCGTCAATTCATCGCGGTAAAACCAGAGGGCCAGAGCGACGCCGAGGCCGAGCGCCCCCAGCCAAATCCACAGCAGCGCCCGGTTGGTCGCCCCCGCACCCCGGGACAGGTGATCGGGCACAGGGCCATCCTCCTCCTGAGAGGCAGGGATCGATGCTCCCCCTGCTGAACCTTAGTATGACATATTTTGATGGAGGGGGAGGCAATGAAAACGCGGAACATGCGCTGGGTCGCATGGCTGCTGGTGTGGATGCTCGCGCTCACCGCACTGCCCGTCGCAGCTTTGGCGGACGGCTGGTCTCTCGCGGCCAATCTGCCCACCAACCGCGATGCGGCCCTGACGACCAATTCGAAATTAATGGATTTAACCGTCACGTTCAACAATGTGGTGGACATCAAATGTCTCGTACAAGCCGAAGGATCCCAGGCGGTCAACACGTATGAGAATCCCCAGGTGCAAGGGAACCAGGCGATCTTTTCCGGCGTGGTGTTGAGCCCGGGAATCAATCAGATCTCTTTTCTCGGAACGTCCGGGTCCCTCTTGGTGCAATCGGCAACGTATTATGTCGAGTTTTTGAATAATCCGCGCATCAGCAACGTGCAGGTCCAGGGGACCAACATCGACGCCGATTCGACGGTGGCGGTCAAGTCCGGCCCGGCGAGCTTGCAATACGACACGGAGAACGCCACCCAGAGCAGTGTCAACGGGATGAATGTCATCGGGGCGCAGGTGGGGACGAAACAAACCTGGACCACCTCGCTCAAACTGACCCCCGGAGAGACGCCGTTGAACATTGTCGCGTCGAATCCTCAGCGTTCGGTGGCTGTGCAAAAATCGGCGGTTCTGCTCGATTCCGCCACCGGCTCCGCTCCGTTCGGAGTGTTTCTCACCGGCGGCAACGGAGGGAGCACCCATCTGTGGGCGGGGCAAAAGGTGCAGATCACCGGCCCCCAGCCCTTGACCGTCGCGGGCCAACTGGCGACGCCGCAGTTGTCCGGCACGACCGCGCCGACGGTGGAGGTGTCCCTGGATAACGGGGCCTTCATCCCGGTCGATTCCCTGTCCCAGGCTTCCGGTTCGATCAAAGATGTGACCCAGTGGGGCGTGCCGAATACGCTGCAGGTGTGGAACTGGAGCCTCGCGCTGCCCGCCCTGGACACGACGAAACCGGACCATGCGCTCTTGGTGAGGGTCACCGTAAACGGGACGGCGAACCAAAGCCCGGTCGGCTATTTTCCTTTTACTTATCTGGACACCACCCAGCCCTACTGGAGCAATCCCGCACAATTGTTCAGTGTGAACTGGTCCGGGAGCACCGCCCAGGCCGGCCAATCCATCGCGGTGACCGAGCCGTGGACCGTCTCCCAGGCTCCGGTGGATCTCGCCCTGACACTCAACAATTTTCAGGGCACGCCGGATTTTAGCCAGATCAAGATCCGGGCGCAGGATGGCCAAGGCCGCGTGATCGCGGACAACGTCCAGGCCAAGGTGGGCACTCTGAGCGGCCAGCCCAACACCGCGGTGATGGAATTCGGTCCCGGCGTCCTGCCGTCCGGAGACTACAACCTCGTCATTTCTATTCCAAATATCACCATGCAGCCCTTCGTGCTGCACACGGTGGTGCAACTGTCCCCGATGCTCAAGGTGGCCGTGCAGCAGAACGGCACGCCGCTCAGTGACGGCCAGGTGGTCGGCACCGGCGACCCGGTGTCGGTGACCGTGCAGCCGATCAATTTCAGCCAGTTCCCGACCGTCTCCGGTGCGGTGAACGGCCTGAGCCTCACGCTGACCTCGTCGAACGGTCAGTATCAGGGCAGCAATATTCAACTCAGCGAAGGGGCAAACACGTTCACCTTCACCGCCGAGGATCCGGTGACCCGCGTGAAAGTGACGTCCACGGTCACGATTTACAAAGCGATCCCGTCCAACCTGTCCATTCCGTTGTTCCAGGCCATTTCGCCCGCGGACGGCCAGGTGTTGCCCTATGATGCCAGCACCAGGACGTACAGCACGTCCTCTCAGCGGGTGGATTTGGAACTGAAAGTGGGACCGGTGGGGACGGCCGCCAACAATATCAATCGAATCGACCTGTTTGAAAACGGCGCGCTGCTGACCACCGTGTCCGTAAACAGCCCGAGCCAAAACCAGGACCAGTACACCACCACGTCCATAAACGGAATCACTTGGTACTACCAGCCTGCGTACATCAGGGAAATCTCTGTGGACGGGAACAACATCATGTATCTGCACCTGTCCGGCCGGGACCCCAACAATGGAGCGAACTGGGTGGGCATCGCCATGCCGGCCAACCAGACCACCAGTTTCAAGGTGACGGCGTACTCCGTTTCCCCGGACGGCAAGGCCATCGGTCAGCAGGTGACCCAGACCCTGCTGGTGGCCAACCAACTCAAGCCGTATCAGGTGTATATCTACCAGGCCGGGGACCTCAAACCGGTGGATCTGGCTCAAACCCTCCAAGTAAACCAGAATTACCTGGATGTGGTCATCGCCACACCGTCGGCGGCCGATGCCGTGACCGTCAATCGCCAGCCGGCCGTCCAGTGGAAAGACCTGCCGTCCGGGGTGGACAGCAGTCAGTGGTACTACGGGGTGGAATTGCAAAACCTGAAAGCCGGGGCGAACAAAATCCCGTTCACCGTCCAGTCCGGAACATCCAAGCAAAGTGGAACGCTTCTGGTCAACAACCTGGATCAAGCGCTCACCTACGCCCAGGCCAAAATGTATTTCGGTAAGTCCAGTTCGATCACGGTATTCGATAAGTCGCTCACCTTGAAATTCCCGAGCAACACCATGCTGGCTGAGGCAGTGCCCGAGGGGAGCGGCGAACAGCCCAGCACCGGGGCCACCAACGACCGGTATCTCCTCTTCGGTATTGCCGATCCGGGTACGGGGGCCATCAATCCGAACACCCCGTCCAACGGCAATCCTTTCATGAAGGTGCCCGACCAGTTGCCCCCCGGAGGGTGGGCGGTGGCAAGCCCGGTTTACTGGATCGACGCGGGGCCCAAGGACATGCCCAATCTGCCGCCGTTCGTGCCGCCCGGAGGGATTGATCCGTTCAACGCCGACAAAGGGTTCGCCCAGCGGGGCGGCCCCAGCGGCGGGGCGAACGACTGGATGCAGCCCACCAAAGACGGAACACTGATCCTGTCTTACGATCCGGCGATCCGGAACCAGGAAGCCGGCCGATTGACGGTGTTTTACCTGGACTTGAGCGCTTACCAGTACAATGGTGCGACCAGCGCCTGGAGAAATCTGGGGGGCGTGGTGAATCTGTCGAACCATACGATTTCGGTGCCGTTCCGCCGGTTCGGTTACTATGTCGTGGCGAAAGAAGTGTACTCTTACCAGGATGTGGCCTCCCATTCCTGGGCGAAAGACTATCTGGAAACGATGTACTCGAAAGGGATCATGACCAACGATCCGGCCTTGGTGGATGCCTTCAACCCGGACGTGTCCATCACCCGGGGTGAATTCACCACCATGGTGGTGAAGATGCTGGGGCTTCCTCTGAATTACGACGACAATCACCGGCTGTTCATCGACGTGAGCCGGGTACCGGGCGGCCTGTACGACTACAGGTATATTGAGACCGCCGCCAGGGCGGGGATTGTGCATGGGACCGGGCCGGACATCTTCCGTCCGGGCGATCCGCTGAGCCGGCAGGAGGCGGCGACGATGATTGCGGCGGCGATGAACCTGAAAATGACCGACGGGGTGTCGGCCAAAGCGGCGTTGAGCCGGATGTACGGCGACGCCAATTCCGTGGATCTCTACGCCGCACCCGCGGTGCTGGCGGTGAGCCAGAAAAAGATCATGACCCACGCCGATATGTTGCGAAAGCATATCCGCCAAAATGCCATCAGTGCAGCCGCTAAAAGTGGAAAAGCGGTACCTGCAGGAACGGTGGTTGGTTCTCGGCGTGCTCTCCGCGGCTCTCCACTGTCGCCATTGCCTTTGCGGTGGGCACTGCGGCGAATATCGTGGTGCCTCCATTCGGGCCGGCAGCCCGCCAGAAACCGCCCCGCCGCAGCCAGGCATCTCAGACCTGGAACCTGCGGACCACCTGCAGCAATTCTTCCGCCATGCGGGCCAGAGATTTTGCGGATTCGGTGATTTCCTGCATCGATGCCGTCTGTTCCTCCACCGCGGCGGACACCGTTTGGACCTCTTCGGCGGCCTTCCGGGCGGTGGCGACGATCTCGTTGGAGCCGTGCACGATCTGATCCGTCCCGGCGGACAGTTCCTCCACAATGGCCGACATGTCCTGGATCCGGGCGCTGACCCCCTGGACGTTTTCCAGAATACTTTCGAACGTTTGACCCGCGTGTTCCACGGTCCGGGTGCCCGAAGCCACACTGTCGATGCCCTTTTCCATGGCGGCGACCGCCTCGGCCTGGTGCGCCTGGATCGTGTCGATCAAGCTTTTGATCTCTCCGGCTGCGGCCGACGACTGTTCGGCCAGTTTGCGAATTTCGCCGGCCACCACGGCGAAGCCGCGCCCTTGGTCTCCTGCCCGGGCCGCTTCGATCGCCGCGTTGAGGGCGAGGAGGTTGGTTTGTTCCGCGAGACCTTGGATCACGCCGACGATGGAACCGATCTTGGCCGAATGTTCGTCCAGGTTGCTCACCGCCTGCGCCGTTTGTTGGACCGCCTCTTGAATCTGCTCCATTTCGGCGGTGATCTGACGCACCATGCGCCGCCCTTCTTCGGCCGCCTCCGCCGTTCCCGTGGCCAGAACGGTCACGTTTTGGGCCGATTCCGCCGCCTGGTGGATCCCCGCGGTCATTTGCTCCATGGTCTCCGATGCCTGCCGGATGGCCTGAAGCTGCACGTCCGACCCCTCGGAAATCGACTGCATGGAGGCGGAGATGTCGTCCGTGCCCTGGCGCACCTGCTCGGCGCCGGCGGTGAGTTCCTCCGACGTGGCCGCCACCTGCTCGGTGCTGGTCAGGACCTGGCGGAGAATCTGTTGGATGCTGTCCAGCATTTGGTTGAACGATCGGGCCAGTTCGGCCACCTCATCCCGGCTTTTGACCTCAATCCGCTGGGTCAAATCGCCGCCCCGTTCGGCCATTTCCCGCATTCGGACGCTCACTCGCCGAATGGGCCCCACGATGTTGGCCGCCGTCACCACGGCGAAGATGATGGCGATGACGATCGAGGCGCCGGAGAGCACCCCGACGACCAGCCGTCCCTGGTTGTACGCCTGTTCGGACCGGGCCGCGGCCCCGTTCACCACGTTCTTGATCTCGGCGGAGATGTCGGAATACGTCGCCCGAAAATCATCCATATACACTTTTCCGGCGGCGAAGTTCGCCCGGGCCTGATCCATCTGTCCGGCCTTGGCCAGATCGATCTCCTGTTTGAAATACTCCTCGACCCGGTTGATCTTGGGGATCGCCTCGCTATCCAGAATCTCCTTCAATTTGGGGTACGCGTCGTTGTGGGACTGCAGATATTGGAGATCTTTTTGCAATTGCGCATGCCCACTTACGTACGGTTCCAAAAAATATTGGTCCCCGGTGAGAAGGAATCCCCGCGTGCCCGTTTCTTCATTGAGCAGGTCGGTGATCAGGTTGTCCGCCGTTTGGATGACGGGTACGGCATTTTCAACCACGAACCGATGGTTGGTCCGCATTTGGTTGAGTTCAATGTTCGCCACCACCGCCTGGACCACCATCAGGATCAATAACACCGAAAACCCCACTGCCAGCTTTGACCGGATTTTCATACGTCGTTCGCCTCCCATCCATCCACATACGGGCCCGATTGCGCGCTCGTCTCCCAAAATTCGTCCGTGTGCGGAGAATTTCCTGCATGGTCCGGTTGTTCCGGAAGCCGGCGGGAACCGGATCGGGCCGGGCCCGGGCCGGGCGCGACGATTCCGGCGACCGCGCACGTCGAATGTGAGCGATCCCGATTGCCGCCTTCCGGGTCGGTCCGGAGCCGATCGTCCCGCCGGAGCCCGCCGGTGCCGTTCAGGCGTCCCCGCCCGGTTGTGCACCTTCGGGAAATCCGTTAGGATGGGGAAGGGAGAGGAGGAGGGTCGTCGTGCGTACCGGCTTGGGGAGGACCCGGCACCGCGGCTGCGGATCCAGGTTCGGTCTGTACACCGGATGGGCAGCGGCACCGCTGCTCGTCCTGGGTTCGTGGCTGGCGAATCCGGGGGTGTCTCTGGCGTCGTGGGACGGTCCGGCGCTTTATGTGGACGGCAAGCGGTTGACCCCCGACGTGCCGCCCTACATGGCCAATGATCGGGTGATGGTCCCTGTGCGGCCGTTGGTGGAGAGCCTCGGGGGCACAGTCGGCTGGAATGGATCCGAACAGACGGCGATCGTGGATCGGGGGCCGGTTCACCTCACCATCCCGATCGGCCGCAACGTGCTGTACCGCAACGGCGCGGCGATCCCCTTGGACGCACCCGCGGTATTGGTTCGCGACCGCACCATGATTCCGGTCCGGGCCGTGGCCGAGGCCTTGGGAGAAAAGGTCGTGTGGGACCCGGTGCACTGGGCCGTGTCGATCATCACCCCGCCGTCCCCTGGCGCGTCTCAGCCCGGTACTTCCGGGCCGGGAAGCGACGGGGGACAGAACGCCGGCCCAAGGGACGGCGGCTCCGACGGACCGGTCCCGCCCCAACCGAGCATCCCCACCACGGGCAGCACCATCACGGAAACCGGGACATCCGGAAGCCCGGCGCCCACCCCGGGGGCTCCCATCGACGTGCAGAGCGCCGAGCCCGCGGTGTCGGCCGCCCAGGTCAACCGGGTTCGGGCGCTGCTGGCGGACGCCGGGATCTATGACCGGCTTCGCCTGGACATCCCTGGGGATTGGCTCCGGCCCGTGTACGTTCATCTGGTCGCCACCCGGGACGGCTTCAGCCAAGCGCTGTCGGCGGCCGGGTTGAGTCCGTCCCAGGTGGAAACGTTCTCCTCGGCGACCAGCGGTGCGGCTTTCGGCAACGACATTTACCTGCCCCTCTATGTCGTGGCGGACGACGCCCAGATCGCCAACGTGCTCGCCCACGAACTCACCCACGTCTACCTCGATCAAAATGGGTTGGGGGACCAAATCCCTGTGTGGTTTAACGAAGGGCTGGCCTGGCACGAAGGCATGGCGGCCCAAGCGCGGTTTCAGCCCCGGGTGGTGTGGGAAGGATGGCGGCAGCGGATCGAGTCCGCCATGGTGGACAGTCGGCGCAAAGGACTGTTGGGTCCGCTGTCGGCCATTACCGAAGACCTGATTCTGAACGCTCCCAAGTACAATCCCGAGTGGCAGGGGTACGTGGCCCTGGAGCGATTGACCCGGGGCAGGTGGGAGGCCGTGCGGAGCTATTTGACGGAAGTGAAAAACGGGAGGCCGGAATCGGAAGCGTTTCTCAGGGTGTTCGGGCTGTCGCAAAGCGCGTTGAACGATCAGGTGAACCGGTGGCTGGACAGCCGGGCCGGTCTGAGGGATTCCGGCGTGACCCTCGTGCTCGAAGTTCGTCCGGGATTTTCCGGGAACATCGGGGTGCTGCCCCGGGGAACGGACACGTGGTCGAAAACCCGTGTCACTCCCGGTACATATCGCGTGACGGTCGCCCCTGACGGCACGATCGGCGGGCTGAACGGGGCCAAGGTATTCTACACCTCCGCCGGGGCGGATCCCAACACGATGTTCATCGGCATCCAGCCGGATTCGACCGGGCCGTCCACCCAGGGCCAAGAGGGAGGTTTCGCCATCTCTTACGCCTACGGACAGTATTTTTACCAGAATGCCTGGAGCCGGACCATTGGGGATGTTCCGACCTTTAGTCAGGCGGATGCGGTGCTGGGCGTGCGGTTGGTTGACGTACAGACCGGCCTGACCGCCGGCGGCTCGTGACGGCAGGCGATCCCGCGGAGTGAAAAAAGGCGCCGGTCTCCCGCCAAGGGCCGGCGCCCGGCGCGGGTGCGCTCCGGTTTCCGGTCGGCGCTCGAGTCGCGGGTCCCGACGAAGACAGTTCCCGGTCTATCGTTTTCCCCCGCTGTGCCCCGGGCGTTCCGCGACCGCCAGGGCCTGGGCGGCGGAGCCGTCGAGCTGGCTCTCGAACGCCAGAAGACTCTCTCCGCCCGAGATCCGCACCCGGTGGAGGCTGTACCGGCCCTGATCCGGTGAGGCGGCCCCGGGGCGGGTGGTGACCGCCAGCAGATACCCCGCTTGTTCCGCCGCGCGTTCCACGGCCGGATTGAACCGTCCCGAAGGGTAACATAACGCGTAAACGGTTTTATGTAACCGCGCTTCGATGTCCGCTTTGGAATCCCGCAATTCCCTTGTCAGTTGTCCGGGAGGCAGTGCGGTCAGATCCAGGTGGTCCACTGTGTGGGATTCCACATCAAACACCCCGGTGTTTTCCGCCATGGCCAGATCCTCCCAGGACACGTAATTCGGCTTGTCCACATAATGCGTAATGACGAAGATGGTGGCCCGGAAGCCCCGCTGCTTTAAGACCGGGTAGGCGGCGAGGATGTTATCTTTATAGCCGTCGTCGAATGTGATCACCACCGATTTGGCGGGGAGGGTCTCCCGTCCGGCCCAAGCCTTCAACAGGTCGGCCAAGGTGACCGGCGTGTACCCCTCGGCGGCCAGCCAGTCCATCTCCCTGGCAAAATCCCCGGGATCCGTGCACAGGGAGTTGGCGGGGTTATGGGAGATCGAATGGTACATCAGGATGGGGACGGACGGGCCCTTGAGAGGCGTGTGATTCAATACGGAAGCGGTCAGTCCGTCCAGCGGGTCGCGGCCGGAGAACCCGGCGGACACCTCCGTGGCCGTCCCTTCTTCGGCCGCCCCGGTGAAACCGGATTCCCCCGTTCCCTCCATCGAGGCGATTTCGGAGACGGGCGTATGGAGCGGCGTGATTCCGGGGGGCGACGGTTCCCGGGAAGCGGGCGCCGCCGACGGGCCCGCCCCCGGGAGCGCGCAGCCGGTCAGACCGGCGGCGAAAATCAGTCCGGCCAGGATCGCGGCCCGCCGGGCGGGCGCCATCCGGATGGGCGGCACTGGAGCGGCTTTCCCTTTCTTGTGCATAGGGCTTCCTCTCTCTCTGTCCTCGATGCGCCTGGAAAGCGGCGAAAACAATTATTCTATGCATTTCATATTATAATGGCGATCCACCGCCGCGACGACAAAAAACACGTAAAAAGTCCGTAAGGTTGGCGTACCATGTCGAGAGCCCCCGCCGGCGCATACTAACCCCGAGAACATCGCACCGGCGAGGTGGGGCAGGTGGGCGGACGGAGGAAGGCACTGGCCGGGTTCGTCTTGATTCTCTTTGCACTCCTCATCCCGGCGTGGTTCCCGGATGTCCACCGGCACGGCCCGCACTGGCCGCATCACACCGGAATACCGGGACACCGGGGAGAACGCGGCCCGGACGGAACGGCGCCGGATCCCGGGGAG
This sequence comes from Kyrpidia sp., assembly GCA_029960885.1. GTDB lineage: Bacteria > Bacillota > Bacilli > Kyrpidiales > Kyrpidiaceae > Kyrpidia. The sequence continues at coordinate 21,559 of JASBVV010000066.1, forward strand.
AAACCGGAGAGTTCGACCTCCCCGCACCCCGTCGCGGGAGGGAATGAACCGAACCCGGGGTCCAGGGCCGGCGGAACGTCCGACGAGCGTGGCGGAGGGCCCGGGTCGGACAGTTCGAACCGGGGGGCGGGCCCGGGTGCGCCCGACATGAACGTGCTGTTGGTGGGGGTCGATCGCCGGGGACAAGAAAAGGGGCGTTCCGATGCGATCATCCTGGCGGGGATCCGACCGGGAAGGCGGGAGGTTCTCCTCTACTCGATTCCTCGGGACACCCGGGTGTCGATTCCCGGGGTCGGGTTCACCAAAATCAACCACGCCGCCGCCCACGGCGGGATTACTCTGCTGAAGACGTCTTTGGAACAGTGGCTCGGCATTCCCATCGACCACTGGGTGATGGTGGATTTTGACGGGTTTCGACGATTGGTGGACCGCATGGGCGGGGTGCCGGTGGACGTGGATAAGGCCATGGATTACGACGATCCCGCGGACGGCACCCACATCCACCTGGTGTCCGGCCGGCAGTGGCTGGACGGCCAGGCGGCGCTGGACTACGCGCGGTTTCGGGGCGATCCGGAAGCGGACGGCGCGCGAGTGAGGCGACAACTGCAATTGCTGCGCGCCCTCCTGATCCGGGGTTCGAACCCCGGGCTGTGGCCGGCGCTCGTTCGCGATGTGGCCGACCTGAATGAACACGTGACCACCGATTTCGGCAGTAAGGCCCTTGTCAACTTGGCTCTGGCCCTGTACCCTTTTGACCAGGTGACCGTTCGCACCCGGGTATTGACCGGGGTGCCCTACGTGGACCGGCGGGACGGCGTCTGGTATCTCGCGCCGGATCGGCGGGAGCTTCATGCGCTTCGGCAGGCCCTGGCCCGGTCCGGATCATGAACGGCGCGGCCCGGGGGTTGGCGGGCGCGGCCGCCGGGAGGGGCGTGCCGAACAGCGCCGCCGGAAATGGGTGCGGAAAAACGGCGCGGAAAGGGGTCGGCCATGGAGCGGCGGGTGGATGTGTTGGGGGTTGGATTCGACCCGATCACATTGGATCAGGCGGTGGAGCGGGTGGCCGGGTGGATCGACGGTTGGGATGGGGACAGCCCGCCCCGGCAAGTGGTGACCGTCAATCCCGAAGGAGTCATGCTGGCTCGCCGGCACAGCCGGTTGGCCGACGTGGTGCGCCGGGCCGATCTGGTTACGGCTGACGGCATCGGCGTCGTCATGGCTTCGGCGTGGATGGGCACTCCCCTTCCCGAGCGGGTCACCGGGGCCGACCTGGCCGAACGGCTGCTCGCCGTCGCCCAGTGCCGCGGGTGGCGGGTGTATCTCCTCGGGGCGTCGTCCGCCTCGTTGGGCGGGGCGCTCGCGGAACTCGGGCGGCGCTTCCCCGACGTGCAGTGGCACGGGAGACACGGGTATTTTGATGAACTCGGGGAGAAAGAAATCGTGGAAGAGATCGTCCGAATCCGGCCGCACCTGCTTTTGGTGGGCATGGGGGCCCCCCGGCAGGACCTGTGGATCGCCGCCCACCGGGACCTTCCGGCGGGGGTGGCCATGGGGATCGGCGGAACGATCGACGTGTGGAGCGGGATGGTGAAACGCGCCCCGGTCTTCTGGCGGCGACTGCGTCTCGAATGGCTGTACCGGCTGCTCCGGCAGCCCTCCCGGATTCGGCGCCAGTTGGCCCTGCCCCGGTTCGCCGTTCTGGCGTGGACGGCCGGTTTGGGGAAACGGCGCAAAAACGGCCATTGACGCTCGGTGGCACGCATACTATAATTATTACGTTTTAGCGACGGGTGTGATGCGTATTTGCCCCAGAATGGAGGAGTGGCACATGCCGAAGCGGTACCTGTTCACTTCGGAATCCGTGACGGAAGGCCATCCGGATAAGATGTGCGATCAGATCTCCGATGCGGTCCTGGATGCGATTTTTACCAACGACCCCATGGCGCGGGTGGCGTGTGAGACCTCCGTGACCACGGGGCTTGTGCTGGTCGCCGGTGAGATTACCACAGATTGTTACGTGGACATTCCGAAGATCGTGCGCGAAACCATTCGCGAGATTGGATATACCCGGGCCAAATTCGGCTTTGACGCGGACACCTGTGCGGTGATCACGTCCATTGACGAACAGTCCCCCGACATTGCCCAGGGAGTGAACCGGGCGCTGGAGGCTCGGACCGGGGAGATGACCGACGAAGAGATCGAAGCGATCGGCGCCGGAGACCAAGGCCTGATGTTCGGTTTTGCGGTCAACGAAACGGAGGAACTGATGCCGCTCCCGATTTCCCTGGCCCACCGCCTGGCCAAGCGTTTGGCCGAGGTGCGCCGGAAAAAGCTGTTGGCGTACCTGCGGCCCGACGGCAAAACCCAGGTGACCATCGAATACGAGGACGGACGGCCGATCCGGGTGGACGCCATCGTGATTTCCACCCAGCACCACCCCAAGGTCAGTTTGGACACCATCGAGCGGGACATCAGAGAATACGTGATCGAACCCGTGGTTCCGGCCCACATGATCGACGGCCGGACGAAGTTTTTCATCAATCCCACCGGGCGGTTCGTCATCGGGGGGCCCCAGGGGGACGCGGGGTTGACCGGGCGCAAGATCATCGTGGACACCTACGGCGGCTACGCCCGGCACGGCGGCGGGGCGTTCTCCGGGAAAGATCCGACCAAAGTGGACCGTTCCGGCGCTTATGCGGCGCGGTATGTGGCGAAGAATATCGTGGCGGCGGGATTGGCGGACAAGTGTGAGGTGCAGGTGGCCTACGCCATCGGCGTGGCCCGGCCGGTGTCGATCATGGTGGACACCTTCGGCACGGGGAGGATCAGCGAAGACCGCATCGAAGAACTGGTGAAAGCCCATTTTGATCTCCGGCCGGCGGGGATCATTCGGGAGCTCGATTTGCGTCGCCCGATCTACCGGCAGACGGCGGCCTACGGGCACTTTGGCCGGCCGGATCTGGACCTGCCCTGGGAGCGTACGGACAAGGCGGCGATCCTGCGGGAGGCCGCCGGGCTGAAAGTGATCGGATAAATCCGTGGGAACCGACCAGCGGACCCTCATATCGGCGGACGATGGAACGTATACTATAGCATCACCCTTACCCCATTGCAATCGGACGCCCATCCAAGGCGTCCTTTTTTGTGCCGGGCGTGCGGAGGCGGATCCGCGGGCCCGGCGATTTTTGTCGAAATTCGCCCGGTGGGACGGTTCGCAGTATAATGTATCCAGATACACAGGCGTGACCCAATGGTTGGACTAAAGTCTCCGACCGTTGGGTCCGGAGGGCGTTTTGGATCGCAACGTCACGTCGGATGCAGTGGGGAATGGATTATGGCTGAGATACGGGTCTTGCTGGTGGATCACCATCTTCGGTATCGCAGGGGTTTGCGCTCGATACTGGAGCTGGAAAAGGAGATGACACCCGTCGGGGAGGTGCGCGATGCCCAGGAGGTCATGGACGCCTTGGATAAATCGCCCGCCGACGTGGTGCTGATCGATCTGGCGACATTGGGGGACAGGGTCGGCGAGGTGGTGGGCGGGGTGAAGTCCCGGTGGCCCGGCACTCGGGTGATGGTGCTCGCCGATCGGGCGGAGGCCGGGCTGGTGGAGGCGCTCTGTTCCGGGGCGGACGGGGTCCTGCTGAAAGATGTCGGGGCGCCGGGCTTGGTGGACGGCATCCGCTGGCTTGCCCGGGTCGGAGCGTACCTGCACCCTGCGGCGGCCCGGGTGTTGATTCAAATGCTGCGCACCATTCGGGCGAAACACTGCGAGACCGCCGCCTGCCGGGACGGGATGAGTTGGGACGGAGCGCAGCCGGCAGGGGTGTCTCCGGTCGCGGTTTCGGCGCTCCCCCTGGGCAAACCGGGGGACGGGAGCGATTCGGCGGACTGCGCCGCTCCGAGCGGATGGGCCTGGGAGCGGGGAAACGGTTCGGGCTGGCCGGCGCCCGGGGATCCGGACTCGCCCGGGACTCCCGGCGTGGTGGCTCCTTTGACCCGGCGAGAGTTTGAGGTGCTCCAGCTTCTCGCGGAAGGGCGCAGCAACCGGGACATCGCCAAAACCCTGGTTGTCAGCGAGAAGACGGTGAAAAACCATGTGGCCAGCATATTGGACAAGCTTCTGGTGCGGGACCGCACCCAGGCCGTTCTGGTGGCCCTGAAGCGGGGCTGGGTGAAACTGACGTAACCGGACCGGCGGGGTTGCGCCGGGGATGCTCGCCTTGCGGCGATGATCGACCGACCGGCGATGCCGGACGGTGGCGTCGCACCCCGCCCATGGGCGGAGCATATATTGGCAGCACCGAGGAGGTGCATGCCGATGCTCGCCGTTTTATTGTGGATATTTTCGATTTATGGATTCCTTTGCGCCGTTTGGCATGTGTTGAGACTTCTTTCGTATCGAAGGCCGGTATTTCCGCCGGTGTATGTGTTGTTGGTCGTGCGCAATGCCGAGCCGTTCATTGAAGGATTGCTCCGGCGGATCGCCGTGGAGATTTTGGATCACGCTCCAGGGCTGCGGGTGGCGGTGGTGGATGAGGGATCGGAGGACAACACCGCGGCCATCGTGGAGCGTTTGGCGGCGCGGGAACCGTGGTTGGAAGTGTGGACCGGTCATGAGCCCGGCGAACCGCTGTTGCCGGTCGTCCCGAATCCCGGGCCCGGACGGCGGATGTTTCCCGAAGTTCCGTCAGGGCTTGCGTGGCCCCCGCAACGGTGGATCGGCTTCGACCTGCGGGAGGGGGCGGGGCTGGAGGCGGTGATGCCCAACCTGCGGGCATTGTGCGGCATCGGCCCGGAGTCCCGGAGGCAAAGCGGCTCGCCGTCCGACCGGTGAACGCCCCCGGTGGTGCCAAACAGACGCCGTCCGGACGATCTGCCGGGGATGTTCTCCCCGGTGTTTTCGGGGATTTCCCGCGCATAAACGTTCTCTCCCCTGAAGAGACTACAAGATACCCAAACGCGAAAGGGGGGAAGAGCAGATGGCGCGTGGCCAAAAGCGGAACACCCCCGTGGTTCCCCAGGCCGGCCGAGCCCTTGATCAGTTCAAGTACGAGGTGGCCCAGGAACTCGGCATCCAGGTGCCCCAGGACGGCTACTGGGGGACGATGTTGACCCGTGACACGGGGGCGATCGGGGGGAACATGACCCGCAAGCTGGTGGCGCTGGCCGAGCAGCAATTGGCCAATTACGGCGGAACGGGGGCCGGTCGCACCCCCCAGGCCTGACGGCATTCGGGTACGCCGGGCGGCCGACTCGGCGGCTCGGCCACATGGACGGTTGCGGCGAATCAGGGCGGGAACACCGATCAGGGTGTCCGCCCATTTTTTTGGGCGGACCCGGGAGACGGGAGGAGATGGGCGCGTTGGTGTAGAATCGGTGTAGAATCGGAGGCATGCGGGGAAAAACGGTGCCGGTGTACGGCATTTTGGGATGGAAGGTCGAGGGACGCGGTTGGAGACGGTCATTGGCGTGGTGGAACGGGTGACCTATACGGCGGAGGACGGCCCGTTTACCGTATTCGTCCTGCGGCCGGAGGGGGGAGGGCCCGACGTGACGGCGGTGGCCCGGCAAGAGGTGCGGGTGGGAGAGCGTGTGCGCGTGACCGGGCGCTGGAAACATCATGCGCGGTTCGGTCCTCAGTTTGACTGCCTTCACATCGTGGCCCTGGCCCCGAACAGCCGGGAGGGCCTGATCCGCTTCCTCGGGGGCGGGTTGATTCGCGGGGTGGGTCCGAAGACGGCCGAGCGGTTGGTGGAACAATTCGGCGAAAAGGTTCTGCGCGTGATCGAGGAGTGTCCCGAGCGGCTGCTTGAGGTCGAAGGCATCGGAGAGCGCAAAGCGGAACGGATTGTCGAGGGCTACCGGGAACACCGGCAGATGCGCGAACTGATGATGTTTTTACAGGACAAAGGGGTCGGGCCGGGCCTGGCCGGCCGGATCTGGCGGGCGTTCGGACACGAGGCGCTCGAGGTGGTGCAGGGTTCGCCCTACCGGCTGGCTGAAGAAGTGTGGGGGATCGGCTTTGCCACGGCGGATCGGATCGCCCGGGCGACGGGCATTGCCAGGGATCATCCCGAACGGCTGCGGGCGGGGGTGTTGTACGCCCTGATGCGGGCCGGGGAAGACGGGCATACCTGTTTACGGGAAGAGCGTTTGGTGGAGGAGGCGGGGCGTCTGCTGCTGGCGCCCCCGGAAGCGGTCCGGGAGGCTGTGGCGGATCTCGCCGCCCGCCGCCGGGTTTATTGCAGTGTGGCGGCCGGAGAGGCCGGGGGGGTCTGTTATGCGTTGGCCGCTTATTATCATGCGGAGCGGGGTGCGGCCAAGCGGCTGCAGATACTGGCTTCCTCGTCGCGGACCCTGGAAGGGGCGGGCGATGGGGAAAGCCCCGGCCAAGATTGGAATGATCCCGGGGTCGCCCGGCAGGGTGAGGCGCCCGGGGGCGATTCGCCCGCGGGGCAGCCGGAATGCCGGGAGATCACCCTCTCGCCGGAGCAGGAGGAAGCGGTGCGCGCCGCCATGCGAGAGGGGCTCGTCGTCATCACCGGCGGTCCCGGGACCGGAAAAACCACCGTACTTCGCGAGATTTTGAAGAGATTGGAGTTGCAGGGCCGGCGGGTGGATTTGGCGGCGCCCACCGGCCGGGCGGCCAAGCGACTGGAAGAAAGCACCGGACGTCCGGCGAAAACACTCCACCGCCTGCTGGAGGCGGGATATGTGGAAGGCCGGGGATTGCGGTTCCAGCGCGGCGAGGCCCGGCCGCTGGAGGCCGATGCGGTGGTGGTGGATGAGTCCTCGATGGTGGACACGTTGCTCCTTCATGCTCTGCTCCGGGCCCTGGCACCGGGAACCCGCCTGATTCTGGTCGGTGATGTGCATCAACTGCCGTCGGTGGGCCCCGGCCAAGTGCTGGAAGACATCATCGCATCGGGATTGGCCCGGGTGGTGCGCTTGACCCGCGTGTTTCGCCAGGCGGCGGAAAGTGGAATTGTCCGGAACGCTTATCGCATACTCGAAGGCGGCCTGCCCGAGACGCGGACGCCGGAGGACGATTGGTTTTGGTTGGAACGGCGCGATCCCGGGGCGGTGGTGGACGAGGTGGTGTCCCTGTGTGACCGGCGGTTGCCGGGATTTTTGGGACCCGGCGGCGAGGTGCAGGTATTGACCCCGATGCGCCGGGGACCCGTCGGGGTGGAGGGGCTCAACCCCAGGCTGCAGGAGGCGCTCAATCCCCCGGACGAAGACAAGCCCGAGGTCCGGGCGGGGACGCGGGTGCTGCGACTTGGCGACCGGGTGATGCAGATTCGCAACGATTATCAAAAGGAAGTGTTCAACGGAGATGTGGGCCGGGTGGCGGCCATCGATCCCGAGGAGCGGGATGTGGTGGTGGAATATCCCGATCCGCCGGGATCGCGCCGGGTGCGATACCGGGACGGCGAGTGGGAGGATCTGCAGTTGGCGTACGCCCTGTCCATCCACAAAAGCCAAGGCAGCGAATACGATGCCGTCGTGGTGCCGGTGGTGCCCGCGCATACCGTGGTGCTGGAGCGATCCTTGCTGTACACCGCGGTGACCCGGGCGAGGCGGCTGGTGGTTCTCATCGGGGACCGCCGGGCGTTGCGGCGGGCGGTGAGTCGGGTGAGGGCCCGGGGGCGCTCCACGCTGTTGGCGGCCCGGTTGCGGGGAGAAGTGGAGGATGTGGCCCATCCAGACAGGTGATCCGCGGCGCGGTCGGCACCGGCGCCCCGGCCGGCGCCGGAACCGGGTGACGCGGCCCGGGCCACTGAGGCCGGGAGGCGGAGTGACGTGGGCCCGGCGGACGGAGCGGTGCCCCGAGGGGCCGCCGGGAGCCTGGCCCCGCCCGAGCCAGGCGGGGAGCCGGGGGCCGCCGGATGCGGAGGTGCCCGATGGGCTGGGCCCCGGATGCGGAGGGCCCGCGATTCGAAGGTCCGGGTTCGGACCCGGCATTGGGAATGGAAGGTGGAGCGATGATGGCAGACAAGACCGTGGAAAGGCCTATCGGGAGGGCGTGGACCTTATGACCACAGAGAGTTTTACAGCCAGGTTGAAACAGGGGGCTTTTCCTCTCCCACCAATTCAGCCGGCGGGTCAGTTTGTACGGGTCTTTTCCTCGCTGCTGGAACGGCACCGCGGGGTGGTGTGCATCGTACTGTCCGGTGCCCTGAGCGGCACCCTTCAGGCCGCCCGGACGGCGGCCGCCCAGGTGGAGGGGCCGGTGGCGGTGGTGGATTCCCTGTTTTCTTCCTACGGAATCGAGGTGTTGGCGGTGGAGGCCGCCCGAATGGCCGGGGAGGGCGTTTCCCTTGAGGACTGCGCCCGGCGTTTGAACGAACTCGCCCGGATGATCCGCGCGTATTTTGTCGTGGATGATCTGAACTATCTGCATCGCAGCGGGCGGCTTGGCGCGGCCCAGGCCCTGGTGGGTTCCATGCTGCAGGTCAAGCCGATCCTTACCTTGGAGGACGGGCGGCTGGCCGTGGCGGAGAAGGTGAGGACCCGCCGGCGGGCGGTGGACCGCATTGTGGAGCGAGTGGAAGAGGCCCTGCGGGCGGCGCCGCAGCGGGTATGCGTGATTCATGCCGACCGGGCGGAAGATGCCGAAGCCCTGCGACGGCGGGTTCAGGCGATCCTGCCCGGCCAAGACGTGCCGGTTCGGGAACTGGGGCCGGTGCTCGGCGCCCATGTCGGTCCGGGGGTCCTGGCTCTCTTGCATTACCCGGCGAATTGGTGAGCCGGGTCGGGTGATTACGGCACAGGACGGACGCTCACACACCGGGAAGGGGGAGGGGCCATGGCGGGCGGCGGATCGGGGGACAGGCGACGTTGGCGGGAAGAGTGGCTGGACCGGTTCTGGCCGCCGCCGTTTAATTGCCCGTTTTGCGGCCGCCGGGGCAGTCCGGTCGAGGTGCGGCTGCCGGGTTTGGGCCGGCGGGTTTTCGCCGACGCCTGTGACCGTTGCGCCCGGGAGCTCGGCGCCCGAATTCCTCCGCCCCATTGCCCGGGGTGCGGCCGGGGCGTCGAGGTGCCGGGCCCGTGCGGCGATTGCCGGCGCCGTCCCTTGGCCCTGCGCCGGGTGACGGCCTGCAGCCCGTACCGGGGGCCGGTGCGCGAGGCCATCCACCGGGTCAAATACCAACGGGACGAACGGCTGGTGGAGTTGCTGGCCGGGATGCTTGCGGCGGCTTGGCCCGATCTGCACCCGCCCCCCGAGTCCGTCCTGGTGTCCGTGCCCATGCATCCGGAGAAACGAAAGACGCTCGGGTGGAACCACGTGGAGGTCATGGCCCGGGGTCTCGCGGCCGCGGTGGGCAAAACGGCGGTCCAGGCGCTGGAGCGCCGGGGCAACCTGCAGAGCCAGACCACCCGGGGGCGCCGGGACCGCCTGACTGCGCTGGAGGGGGCTTTCGCAGCCGTGGGTGCGGAGAGGATCCGGGGCCTCCCGGTGGTTCTGGTGGACGATGTCCTGACCACGGGGGCGACGGCGGATGCTTGCGCCCGGGTGCTGTTGGCTGCAGGGGCTCGCGAGGTGTACGGCTTGGTGGTCGCTCGGTGAGCGATGTTTTTGGAGGCGGGATCGCCGGCCGGGGGAGGAACCAGGGGGAGTGAAAAGGCGCCCGGAGGCGGCGTTGCCCGCTTGTGGTCGTTTTGACCCACATAAAAATCGGCCTTCGGGGCATGGACGATTGGACGTTCCTGTGGCAACATGGAAGAAGCGGGCGATGGAACGGGCTGCGCGTGCCGACGGACAGGCAACGTGTGCCGACCGCCCGCATATGCTGAGCGATTGAGGACCTCGCTGTTCGGAGGTGGAGGCGGTGGCCTCAGGCCTAAACACGCGCCGCACGTTTATCGAACTGTTCCAAGGTCCGACCTTGGAACACATCAAAAGTCAGATCCGCTTGACCCAGGACGCCGAACGGGCCGATCCGATTTCGGTCTCGGTGGTCAAAGATCGCCGGGAGTACAGTGCCTTGGTGGTATTCGCCTACCGCGAACTGGATAAAGACGAAGAAGAATGAGTGCGGGCCTGCCCGGGGCCCGTTTTTTGCACCCGTCCGGGCGGTGCGCCCGTGGAGGTGCCCGGCCTTGGCCCGGCCCGGGAATTTCTGCTTGCGGCGGCTTCCCGTTCCCGCGCCCGTCCCCGGCTGCCCCGGAGTCCCTCGCCGTCCCCGCCCGGCTACCGGTGAAGATGGTAAGGCACCGTGGTGACCACGACATCTTTGTTGCGCATCAGCCACAGCCGGATCAGCAGGGCGGTCTGGTTGTGCAGCGCGTTGTGCCACCATTTTCGCGGAATAAACTGCGGCACAATCACATGCACATGATCCGGTCCCCCCTCGATCTTTTCCAGCGCCTGGATGAACAGCGACAGAGGCCTCAACAGCGACCGGTACTCACTTTTCAACGTATACAATTTACACGGCGATCCCCAGGCTTCCCACCTCTGTTTCATGGCCTCAATGGACGCGTCGTCGAACCCCACGTACAGCGCGATGACGTTGCTGTGAATGCTCTTCGCAAAGGACAGCGTGTTGAGCACCACCCGGTGCACCCCGGACACCAGCACGATGGACACCACCGTGTGTGTCTCCGGCCGCTCGGCGGCCAGATCGATCTTGAGCTCCTTCCGGATCTCCTCGTAATGCCGGTGCACCGCCACGGAGCTCGCGACAAGCACGGGCAGCACCACGATCACGATCCACGCCCCATCGGAAAATTTGGTGACGGCGAACACCACCGCCACCAGGGCCGTGATGCCGGCGCCGATGCCGTTGATCGCCAATTTGACCGGCCAAAGCCCCTGACGGAGTCGCCACCAGCGGCGAACCAGGCCGATTTGCGCCACGGTGAACGACAGGAAGACCCCGATGGCGTACAGAGGAATGAGGGCGTTCGTCTCGGCGTTGAACACTTCGATGAGCAGCGAGGCCAAGGCCGCCAGGACCAACATCCCGTTGGAAAATCCCAGCCGGTCTCCCCGGATGGTGAGCGCCCGGGGCAAAAAGCCGTCGGCGGCCACCAGGGCGGCCAACTGCGGGAAGCCGGTGAATGTCGAATTGGCGGCAAGGATCAGGACGATGAACGTCGACCAGATGATCACCTGGTACGCGACTCCGTGGCCAAAATACAGGCCGGCGAGTTGGGAGAGCATGGTGTTGTCCGGATCCACCGAGATTCCCTTCACGTACAGGTGCCAGGCGAACCCCAGCAGCGTCGCGCCGGTGATCAGCCCCAGGGCCACATAGGCTTTGATGGCGTTTTTCTGATGGGGCTCGCGAAAAATCGGCACGGCGTTGGAGATGGTTTCGATGCCGGTCAGGGCCGAGCAAGCCGAGCTGAACGCTTTTAGCGCCAGCAGTGTGGTCAGTCCTGCGGGCAGGGTGCCGAAGGGCGGGGTGGCGGCCTGGTGCAGTCCGTGATGGCCTTCATCGACAAAACCGGCCAGAATGAGGACCACCATGCACAGCATGAAGAGGATGGTCGGCCAGGCGAAGACGGTGGCCGATTCGGCCACCCCCCGGAGGTTGACCACCAGAATGATCAGGATGCAGAGAATGGACAGGGTTGTTTCGTAGGGCGCCACCGCCGGGTAGGCGGAGGAGATGGCCTTGATGCCCGCCGAGACCGAAACGGCCACGGTGAGCACATAGTCCACCAACAGAGCGCTGGCCGCCACCAGGGAGGCCGAGGGTTTGCGAAAATTATCCTTGGCGATGGCGTAGGCGCCGCCGCCGTTGGGATACGCGGTGATTCCCATGATGTACGAGGTGATGAGAATGACGAGCAGGGCCACCGTGGCCGCGGTGACGGGCAGGATCAGCCATTTCGCCGGATCCCCGAGCCGGGCCAACTCGGTCATCCCCGCCTCCGGACCGTAGGCCACCGACGAGTAGAGGTCCGCAGCCAGGATGGGCAGGGCCACGTACCACAACAATTTGTTGCGCTCCGCGTGCAATTCGCGCGTTCTCATGGGCCGCCCGATGAGAATCCGCTTTAAGGCGCCAAAATTGATGAGGGCGAATGCGATGGCCAGGATGGCCAAGACGATCAACACCGGATGAAGCCAGGGTTCGAGAGCGGCCAGCATAGTCGGACCTGGTTCGGCGCATCGGCCCGGAGACCCGGGGGCCGGCGGGCCTTCCAACCAGGGGGTTCGCCTCCTTCCGTATCGGGGATTGGCCCGGGCGGGCCGCGTCAGGCGATTCGGGGCCGGCGGAGCCCCGGGTGTGGGGATCACCGGCGTTGCCGGGCCCCCCATGCCTCACCTCCGAAGTATACCGCGCGGCGAACCGGCGCAAAAGGGGTTCCTCATTCATCGAGGCAGACAAACATCGCGGGGTCCCGAGGCAGGAATTTTTCGAGTTGATGACGCATTTTTAGAGATAAACATTGGATCGACGCCGATTCGGGGGGTGGCGGTGATGGATTTTGCCAATTGCAAGCGTTGCGGACGGATCTATCGGAGAATCGCGGGGGAGCTGGTGTGCCCGGCCTGTCGCCGGGAGGAAGAAGAGCTCTATCAGAAGGTACGGGACTACGTGGCGGAACACCGCGGAGCGACCATCATGGAGGTCGCCGAGGCCACGGGGGTGGACGCCGACCTGGTGCTCCAGTTCCTGCGGGAGGGGCGCCTGGCGGTGGTGAGCGGCGAAAACATGCGTTATCCCTGCGAGCGGTGCGGCCGGGAGATCACCACCGGGCGATTTTGCGAGCGGTGCACCGCCGAGCTGGCCCGGGCTTTCGCATCGCCCAAACCCGACCAGGAGCAGGGGAAGTTTCACACTCGCCCGGGTTGGTCCCGGCGGCCGTAGGCGGCCCTTGGCGGCGCGGGAGGCGGTGCGCCGAACGAGGGCGGCACTCTTTGCCCCGGGATATCCGCGATTTCGACCGATAGTTGCATCAAAATCCGCTGATGTTCCGTGCTCGGACTAGCCAGGAGGTAGGGGACGCCGTCGATGAGTTCCCATCGCTCGTCGTTGTCCCAGGTTCGGTAGTCTTCATAGGTGTATGTGCCGTAGCCGCCGGTCTTCGGTTTGGACATCCTTCATCGTTGCGTTCAGATCGCGTTTGGATCTTAACATCGACGCCGGTCCGGCCGATGTTTACTATGAATGAGTCGGTGAGGCGAAGGCCCTGCTCCGGGGTTTGAGTCGGCGACCGCCGGT
>JASBVV010000067.1 GCA_029960885.1 Kyrpidia sp.
AAAGCATCCGAGATCAATGTATCAGGCAACGTGTCGCATTCTTTTTCAAACAATGGGGTGGTGTTCAAAAACATCGAACGGGAAGGATTCTTGATGGAAGAACGTGGGATGAGTATCCTGTAAACTAACTTTGATTTGCAATTGATTTGCAATCCGTTTTCACGATGCCACAGAGTGAAAATGAGAAAAGGCGGAAACCCCAAGCTTCCCGAGGGTTTCCGCCTTTTCGCGTAAGGCGCCATGCGCCGGATCACATCATGTCCATGCCTCCGCCCATGTTCGGCGCGGGCTTCTCCTTCTCCGGCTTGTCGGCAACCAGCGCTTCGGTGGTGAGCACCATGGCCGCCACGCTGGCCGCGTTTTGCAGCGCAGACCGGGTGACCTTCGCAGGATCGACGATACCGGCTTTGATCATGTCGACCCATTCACCGGTGGCCGCATTGAAGCCGATTCCGGGGCTCTCTTTCTTCAGCCGCTCGACGACCACCGAACCTTCCAAACCGGCGTTGTCGGCGATCTGCCGCACCGGAGACTCCAACGCCCGCCGGACAATGTTCACGCCGGTCAGTTCGTCGCCCTCGACTTTGACCTCGTCCAGCGCTTTGACCACGTTCACCAAGGCCGTACCGCCGCCGGGAACAATCCCTTCTTCCACCGCGGCCCGGGTGGAATTCAGCGCGTCTTCGATGCGGAGCTTCTTCTCTTTCATTTCCGTCTCGGTGGCCGCTCCGACCTTGATCACCGCCACGCCGCCGGCCAGCTTCGCCAGGCGCTCCTGCAGCTTCTCGCGGTCGAAGTCAGAAGTGGTCTCCTCCAACTGCACTTTGATCTGATTGATGCGCCCGTCGATCTCCTTCTTATCGCCGGCGCCGTCCACGATGATGGTGTTCTCCTTCGTCACCCGCACCTGGCGCGCCCGCCCGAGCTGCTGCAGCGACGTGTTCTTCAGTTCGAGACCCAGCTCCTCGCTGATAACCTGGCCGCCGGTGAGAATCGCGATATCCTGCAACATCGCTTTGCGGCGGTCGCCGAATCCCGGAGCTTTCACCGCCACCGCGGTAAAGGTGCCGCGCAGTTTGTTCACCACCAGGGTCGCCAGAGCCTCACCCTCGACATCCTCGGCGATCAACAGCAGAGGCCGCCCGGATTGCACCACCCGTTCGAGCACGGGCAGGATCTCCTGGATGTTGCTGACCTTCTTATCGGTGATGAGAATGTACGGCTCTTCCAAAACCGCTTCCATCTTATCCGTGTCGGTAATCATATACGGCGAGATGTAGCCGCGGTCAAACTGCATCCCTTCCACGACTTCGAGCTCGGTCCCGAAGCCCTTGGACTCCTCGACGGTGATGACGCCGTCTTTGCCCACCTTCTCCATGGCATCGGCAATCAGCGCGCCGATCTCGTCGTCGCCGGCGGAAATCGCCGCCACCTGGGCGATGTTCTCCCGCCCCTCGATGGGTTTGGCAATCCGCGCGATCTCGTCCACCGCCGCTTTGACGGCTTTCTCAATCCCGCGCTTCAGTGCCATGGGGTTCGCCCCGGCCGTGACGTTCTTCAGACCTTCCTGGATGATCGCTTGGGCCAGCACCGTGGCGGTGGTGGTCCCGTCACCGGCCACATCGTTGGTCTTGGTCGCCACTTCCTTGACCAACTGGGCGCCCATGTTCTCAAACGGGTTCTCCAACTCGATCTCCTTGGCGATGGTCACACCGTCATTGGTGATCAGCGGAGAGCCGAACTTCTTCTCCAGCACGACATTGCGGCCTTTGGGGCCCAGCGTCACCCTCACCGCATCGGCGAGCGCGTCGACACCACGGAGCATCGCACGGCGTGCATCCTCGCGAAAAATGATCTCTTTCGCCACGTCCAATTACCTCCCCGATCATGATATGTAGCGGCCGCGCCGCCCACTCACTTCTCCAGTACGGCCAAAATGTCGCTCTCTCTGAGGATCAGGTACTCGACACCGTCATACTTGACCTCGGTCCCGGCGTATTTCGAGAAAATCACCCGGTCGCCGACTTTGACTTCCAGTTCGATCCGGCGTCCTTCCTCAATACGGCCGGGGCCCACAGCGATCACTTCGCCCTCCTGGGGCTTCTCCTTGGCGGTCTCCGGCAGGACGATCCCGCTCGCGGTTTTTTCTTCCTTCTCAACCGGACGGATCACAACGCGATCTGCCAGCGGCTTGATCATGCAAGACCCTCCTCACGTAAAGTTTCCGTTGCGATGTTGTTAGCACTCATTAGATCCGAGTGCTAACGCCATCCTCTATATTAAAGGATCTCTGTTCAGTTTGCAACGGGGTTTTCGGGATTTTCTCGTTGTCCGCGTTTCCATACCCAGCGGGAAATGGCCACGCTCAATTCGTAAAGCAGAATCATGGGAATGGTGACGCTCAGGTGAGAGACAAAATCCGGAGGCGTGATCATCGCACCGAAAATCACCAGCGCCAGGTACGCGTATTTGCGCATGTTTGATAGAAAAGCCGGTTTCAACACGCCGAGCCGGGTCAAAAACATGACAACCAAGGGCAGCTCAAAAATCAATCCCAAGGGCACGACGATATTCATCATGAAGCCGAAATAATTCCCGGCCGTGACCTGAACGTTGAATTCCTGGGCGCCCAAACGGATCAGAAAGCGAAAAACCGTGGGGAAGATGAAAAAATAGCCGAATGCCACCCCGGCCAAAAAAATGAAGAACGCCGCCGGCACGTACGCCAGTGCGATCCGCCGCTCCCGGGGCGTGAGGCCGGGGGCGACAAACCGCCACATCTGGAAGAGAAACACCGGGAGGGTAATGCCCACGGCGACCGCCCCGGCCAACAGGAGATAGACGTGCACCACTTCTCCCGCACCCAGCACCATGGGGCGCCCAAGTCCGGCCCGTACCATGGGGACTTCCAGCCGGTGCAAGATGCGGTCCGCATAGTAGAACGACACGCCCAGAGCCACAATGAACACCACCAGGGTCTGGATCAGGAGTTTTCGCAACTCAGCCAAGTGTTCCACAAACGTTTTCGCTTCGTCCCGAGGTGTGTCCACGCGGCTCCCCCCTTCACCAAACCCCGAGGCGGCCTCCGCCCCCGGCCTCGCGGCGCCGCTTTGCACCGCGACGGCTTTGCAAGCCCGGCGGGCCGGCAAAGCCGAATCACCTCCGCCCATCCCCGTCCCGGATCCGGCCTAGGTCGAGAAACCGGCCCTCCCGGACGCACCAGACGCCCTGCTCGACGACCACATACTGAACCGGCACGTCATGGGGGTCGGTGGGCAAGGTCTCCACCCACTGCTCGCGATACGCTGCGCCCGCAACCCGGGCGTGAACCGCGTCCGGCAGAAACCGATCGTAAAACCCCCGGCCGTATCCCAGCCGATGGCCCCTCCGGTCAAACGCCGCCCCCGGCACCAGAATGACGTCAAGTTCCCGGGGATTCAAAGACGCCCCTTGGGGCTCCGGGATGCCGAAAGCGCCCGGGCGGAGCGCGTCCCACCGGGAAACGACCACCGCACTCATCTGTCCCGGACCCTCGACCCGGGGTAAGGCAACGGTCCATCCACGCCCCCGCGCCCACTGGACCGCCGCGGTCAGGTCCACTTCGGAACGGATGGGATAGTACGCCATCAGAACACCCGGCTTCCGCTGCGCCAGCCATCGCTGCACCCACGCCGCAATGTGCTCGTTGCGCCGCCGGCGGTCAGCGGGACCCAATTCATCCCGCCACCGCAACAATCGCCCTCTCCACGCCCCTTTGTCCACAACTCGCCCTCCCGGACGCCGCGCCCCGCCGGATGTTTGGTGCCATTGCCGTCCCGGCCCCGCGGCGAGCCCATTCTCCCGTGCCTCGGCGGAATCTGCGGCTACGCGCGGCGCACCGGCGGGTCTTCCCGGGGGAAAATCACCACGCCGTGGCCCGCCGCCCAATCTTCGAGGTCGAGGCCTGCCTCGGCATTGAGATCCAGGCCGTGCACCCAACCCCGACCCACCCTCGGCGCCGCGGCCGCCGCGATCATCGCCGCGTTATCCGTGCAAAACTCCCCAGGGGGGGCCGACCAAGAGAATCCGTCTTCCTCCGCCCGCCGGCCGATCGCCCGGCGCAAACCGCGATTGGCCGCCACGCCTCCGGCCACCACCACGGGAACCCCCGGATGCCGGCGCGCGGCCCTTGCGGTCTTCTCCACCAAGACATCCACCACCGCCGCCTGGAAGGAGGCGGCCACATCTTCGACCCGGATCGGTTCCCTGCGGCTGCGGCTTTCGCCCAGCAGATTCAACACCGCCGTTTTAAGGCCGCTGAAACTGAAATCCAGTGAATCACCCTCCAAAAAGCTCCGGGGAAAAGCAAACCTTTCGGGATCCCCATCGCTGGCCAGGGCGTCGATCTGAGGCCCTCCCGGGTAAGGAAGCCCCAAGGCCCGGGCGACTTTGTCGAACGCCTCGCCCGCCGCGTCATCCCGGGTTCGTCCCAAAATCTCAAAAGTGTTCACATCCCGGACATAGATCAGTTCCGTATGTCCTCCGGACACCACCAACGCCACCCACGGAGGGTCCGGTCCCCCCGCGAGCCGATGGGCGAATACGTGGCCGGCGATGTGGTGAACCCCGATCAGAGGCAGGCGATACACCCAAGCAAAGGTCTTGGCGGCCATGAGGCCCACCAACAACGCGCCCGCCAGCCCCGGTCCGTACGTGACCGCCACGGCCGACAGATCATCGGGGCGCACCGCGGCATCTTCCAAAGCGGCGGCCATCACCGCGGTGATCTGCTCGACGTGGCGCCGGGAGGCCACTTCCGGCACCACGCCGCCAAACCGCCGATGGACGGGGATCTGAGAACTGACGATGTTCGACCGAACCCGGGTCCCGTCTTCCACCACCGCCGCCGCCGTCTCGTCGCAGCTGGTTTCGACGGCGAGAATCAAACTTCGGCCATTCGGGACGGGCCGCCTGGCCTTGACGGCTTCCACCCACGTCATGATCGGGACTCCCCTTTCCCGTCCGGTTTGGCGCGGCCGCCGTTTCCGCCGGGCCCGTCCCCTTCAAAAGAATCAATCCTCCCGTCGAACCGCCCGAGTTCCGCCCACATGATCAGCGCGTCCTCGTGATTGTCCGTGTAATAACCCCGGCGGACGCCTTTTGGCACAAAGCCCAACTTGCGATAGAGATTTTGGGCGGGAGTGTTGGACACCCTGACCTCCAAGGTCATTCGGGTGGCCCCTTGACTGCGGGCATACGCCATGACATACCGAAGCAGCGTTTCCCCGATGTGTTGCCGCCGCAAGTCCGGGTCCACCGCAATGTTGGTGATATGCGCCTCATCCAGGATCAACCACATGCCGGCATACCCAACCACCACGTCTCCGCGCTGGGCTACGATGTACCTGGCAAAATGATTGTCCGCCAATTCCCCGTAAAAGGCGGTCCGAGACCACGGCATGGTAAAGGACGCCCGTTCGATTTCCTGGATGCGGTCAAGATCCGTCGTGCGCATCGGGCGAATGATCAAGGCCGTCGTGCTCGCCATGTGGCTTCCGCCTCAGCCATTTGAAGATATTGCGGAACAATTCCGTGCACCGCATTGCCGGACAGCACTCCCGTCTCGCCTCCCGCATCCAGCACATTCAGCAAATCGGCGGCCCGCACCCCGAACCGGTCCGGAGGCGCCACCGTCAATCGATCACCGAGCCGTTCCCTCAACAACGGTTCGTACCGTGCGGCGCCGTCCCCGAGAGCCAGAACGGCACGTCCGTCCGCCGCCGCCCATGTTGCGAGGTCGGCCAGGGGCCACACCCGATCGGGCGTTTCTCGAGCCCCCGTCCCTCCCGTGAACAGCGCCGCGTAGACGCGCTCCCGCCTCGCATCCACCATGGGCACCACCACTCCTTGAAAAAACCGGCCGCGGCCGGCCAGCCCCGCCAATGTGGACACCGGCGCCACGGGAATTCCCAAGGTCCAACCCAGGGTTTTCGCGACGGTGACACCGACCCGGACACCGGTGTACGACCCCGGCCCCACGCCGACCGCCACCATCTCCAGGTCTGAAACCGTCTTTCCGCATGAAGCCAAAACCTGTTCCAGCCAAGGCAGCAAGTGAACCGAGTGGTGCCTGCCCAATTGGAGCTCAGCTTCGGCGAGCACCTTTCCCGACTCACCCACCGCGATGCTGAGCGACGCCGTGGCCGTATCGATCGCTAGCCGGGCCACCGCCGCATCACCTCCTCCAGCAGGGCCTCGTGCCGAGAACCCCGGGCTCGCAGGGTTAACGCCCGTCCGGTCGCCCCCGGCGGCCGCTCGATTCGAATCGAAACCCGGTCTTCGGGCAACAGAGGCTCGACCCACCGGGACCATTCGATAGCCATCACTCCGTCCCCTTCGAGATACTCCTCCAAGCCGAGCGGCTCCTCGGCCGCTTCTTCTCCCAGACGGTAAACGTCCACGTGATAAAGGGGAAAGCGGCCCCGGTATTCACACACGAGGGTAAAAGTGGGACTGGCCACCGGCCCGGACACCCCGAGGCCATCGGCGAGACCTTGAACAAACGTCGTTTTTCCCGCCCCGAGGTCACCGTCCAGGCAGAGGACCGTTCCCGGGCGGGCCGCCTCCCCGAAAAGCCGACCCAAGGTTTGGGTTTCTCCCGGCGAGCCGGTGGTGATCTCCCACATCCTGCGCCGAGCCCCGCCCCCGGTTTCGCCCGCCCCACCGGCGCGAATACTCACGGTCCGGCCCCTCCTTGCGCAAAATGATCAAACCCGCCCTCCGGCAACTCCTCCACCACGCCGGCGGGAGACCGCCACAGCAGCCCGGGGTCATCGATGACCCGGCCGATCACCGTCAGGGGGGCCCCGACGGCCAAGCAACCGGCCTGGGCGGCCGCCAGCCGAGTCGGCGGAATACAGACGACCAGTTGATAATCGTCGCCGCCGAACAGCGCCCAATCCAACGCGCTCTTCTGCCGTCTGCGGGCATAATTGCGCACCGCGGGATGTGTGGGGATCCGTTCGCTTTCTATCAAGCATCCGTAGCCGCTGGCTTGGTTCAACGCGCGGAGCTCCGCCGCCAGCCCGTCGGTGACATCATCGCATGCCGTGGCGCCGACCTCGGCCAGCACCCGCCCGGCTGCCACCTGGGCCACCGGCTTTCGGTGCATCTGCAGAAGAATCCACCGCTCCTCCGGGGTCGTCACCACCTGCTCCCCGCCTCCCCGCAGCCAGTCCAGGCCGGCGGCCGCACCCCCCAGGGATCCCGTGACGGCGATCACATCCCCGGGGCGCCCGCCGCCCCGGGTCAAAATTCGGTTGGCCGCGGCGGTGCCCAGGACCACCACATCAATAACCCATCCCTTCGGGGACGAGACGGTATCGCCGCCGACCATGTCCAGCCCGTAGAGGCGGCAGGCTTCCCCGACGCCGTCATACAGAGCTCCGGCCTCCTGGAGACAGGTTCCCGGCGGCAACCCGACACTGGCCAGAATGTGCCGGGGAGTCCCGCCCATGGCGGCAATATCACTCACCGCCGCCGATACCGCCTTGAACCCGACCTCCTGGATGCTCATCCACTTCAGGGAAAAATGGACGTCCTCCATCATCATGTCCGTGGACACCAATAATCTGCCGGTCGGCTCCACCCGAAGGACCGCCGCATCATCCCCGATCCCGAGCAGCGTGTCCGCCTCCCGGGGCGGCACCCGCTCCTGCCACAATCGGATCAGATCGCCTTCGCGGAACATACTCATGGGTACGTCCAGCCCCTTCCTGTACGCCGGGATAGACCGCGCGCACATGCCAACCGCCCTTGCTCGCCTCACGGCATGTGGCCCACCGCCCGCGGTTTGAAGGGCAAACCCGAGAAAACACGCCAATCCGACGGCAACGCCGGCCCGCATTTCCCTCTTTGCGGCCGCCCGAATGCTGTTTATATTTATCCCAAAGATCCCCGGCGCCCCCGCGGCAATGGTAAACGGGGCGTCCAGAACGCCCCCCCGTTCCCGGGTTCACTATGTACAGCGTACCATCCCGCGGACACCGGGCGCAAGGCCGCGACCGACAAGGCTTGTCCGCCCAGGAAAAGGCCGACGGGATGATCCGCCGGCCGCGCCGAAAATCGTTTTCATCAGTAGCTTCCCCAAGGCACCAAAAGGAAGAACAGGACAAAGATGATCAGGAACACAACCGCCCAACGGGTGGCCGGTCCGAACACGCCGCCGTCGTACATGTGTCGACACCTCCTTTCGGCCTCCGATGTTATTCAATGCGCCGTCCATCTCCTTTGACCGGGTGCGTCCCCCTCCTCAATCGCCCGAAATTTTCCGGGGCAAAGACCTGCACAGTCCTACGCCGCTTCCCTGTCCGCGTATAGATAGTTTCGGGAGGGGAGAGCCGTGGGAGACTGGTGGAGCGGGTTCGTTCAGCGGCTCATCGACTTTGGTCCGGCCGGGCTGTTCGCGGCCATGGTGATCGAAGGTCTGGGCATCCCGTTTCCGGGGGACGCCACGCTGGCGTTGTACGGCTTTCTGGCTTCCCAAGGCCACATGGTGCTATGGCATGTGTCGGTGGCCGGAACCCTGGGATGCTTGAGCGGCAGCCTCCTCGCATTCATCGTCGGCTGTCGGCTGGGCCCCTCGGCCCGGCGATGGCTGTCGGTGCTGCGGATCGTCCCCGTCCACAGTTGGCCCTCGGCGCATCGCATGGTTCATCGATACGGTCCGCTGATGCTCGTGTTCGGGCGGTTCGTTCCAGGCCTTCGGGCGCTTGGAAGTTACATGGCCGGTATGAGCGAAATTCCTACCGGGGCATATCTCTGGTGGAGCAGTCTTGGATTTGCGGGATGGGTGGGAACGTGGGTCCTGCTGGGATTCGAGCTGGGGCAACAATGGGATGAGGTCGTTGAGGCGGTTCAAGGGCCTGTGGTCTGGACCCTTGCGGCGGCAGCCGCCGCCGGATTCCTCTGGTGGCGTGTTCGAAAAAAAGCGTGAACGGGCACAGGCTCCGCACCCCGGCAGCGACTGGTCGGCCATGGCCGCAAGGCACGGCCTCCGCGGCTCCCTAGCCGAGGCCCCTCACCACCCGCTTCCGCTGATCCGCGCCCGAAGGCCGGGGGTAACCCCCGGCCTTCCCGGCTGCGGATCCGAATGATCAGACTCCGCCTTCGGCCATGTCCCACGTTTCTTGGTTCGTGGTGATCAGACGCGCGTCGATGGGTTTGATCAAGTCCCCGCCCGCCGACGTAAACACCCCGAGGGCGACCAACTGGGTCATGGCTTGGCGGGTGGCCGCGGGATCCACGGGCTGTTTGGGATCCGGTACCACCAGTCGAACCAGCCGGCCCATCGCATTTTGAAACCGCAATTCCAGGGTCGTTTTGGTCACCGAACATCACTCCCGATTCTCATTGTTTCATCAACTCGTCCACTTCCGACCGATCCACTTGGTACAGAGGGTGAATCTGGAGCCCAGTGATCACTTCCGCCGCGGCGTACAGATTGTCCAGCGACGCCCCCGGCTTGATGCCGCGGTAGGTCTGCCGGCGGAGAATCGGGCCGCCCGCGGCATCGGTGCCGACCTGGTAATGGAGGACCAGTGACGTACTGCCCGGACTGGGTTGGACCATGGAGCCGCCTCTCCTTTCCTCGGGAATCGTGAGGGTCGCGCGCCCCTCACCCTCTTGTGTGCAGGAAAGGCGGCCGACGGCAGAGAGCCCTCCCGATTTATGGCCCGACGCCCGCCGGAACCCCGACGCACCGGGACCCGATCTCGCTCCGCCGCCCTCCTCCCACCCCGACAGTCTCTTCCAAAAGTTGGATCTCATCGCCTCCCCCGAAACGGCCGAGAATGTGTCTCATTGATAATATGTCTCAATGAGACTCGGATGAATTGGCCACAAATTGGCGCCAAGACACTTGCGATAAGTTTAATATAGAAGTTTACTTGACAAAAACGTTTGTTATATGTTATATTCAAATTTTAATTGACAATTGAAAGGGGTTGGGTTACCCTATAAGTGGCGGTTTTTACTGATCTCCGAGAACTGCCGACCGAGAAGCCGGCCACGAAAAGGAGGAAAATGATTGAAAGGGAACCAGGTTAGTGAGCACTATTTTCGAGGACGAACCGATTATTACGCATGTCCGCACGTGCACTTGGCCCAAGCCCTGGTTGAATAAAGCGGGGCCGGGGCTCGGATCTTTCCGGCCGGGGTCAAGGCCGGGTCGTCCACCCGGCCTGCCCCGTCAATCCGCCGCCGGCTCCCGCCGCCCGGCCGCACGCACAAACGCCTCAAACAATCGCAGATGTGTCGGATTTTTCCGCCACATGTGTTCGGGATGCCACTGAACCCCGACCACGAACCGATGCCGGCGGCTCTCGATCGCCTCCACCAACCCATCGGCACTGCGGGCCACCGCCCGCATACCCGGCGCCACATCCCGCACCGCCTGGTGATGGAAACTGTTGACCCGCAGTTCGTTTAGGCCGAGGATTTCCGCGATTTTGGAGCCGGGAGTCAGTTCCACCCGGTGCGACCCGTGCCACCTGGGAGCCCGTTGCCGGTGCTGCAGAGCCCCCTTCCCTTGGCTCGCAAGATCCTGATAAAGCGTTCCTCCCGCCGTCACATTCATCACCTGCATGCCCCGACAAATCGCCAGGACCGGCAGATCGCGAAGCAGCGCTTCCTCCACCAACGCCGTTTCCAGGGCATCCCGTTCCGGGCAGACTTCCCCGAGTCCCCGCCCGGGCTCCTCGCCGAAAAAAGCGGGATCCACGTCCACCCCGCCGGTCAGCATCAACCCGTCCAGCCGCTCCAACCACATATGGGCCCCATGTGCACCGGCCTCCCCCAGGGGGAGGATCACCGGGACTCCGCCGGCGACCAGCACCGCGTCCGTATATTCGGTCGCCACCCACGCTCCCGGCAAATCTCCTCCGCCGATTTGTTGCGAAGCCGTTACGCCGATCCACGGCCTCATTGCGCGCCCCCCTCTCTCCCTGCTCCTGCGGCATTGTATGAGGGTTGGGCCGAAAAATCCCCGCTCCCAGGATCGTTCCCTTCGCCGGCCGCGTGACCCTGCACCGGAAGCCAGCAGCTTCGGCCGCGGAACGATGTCAATCCAACGTCCAACTCTGCAGGTACCGCTCCTGTTCGGGCGTCAGGCGATCAATGCGAACTCCCAGGGTTTCGAGGCGCAATTCCGCCACATACCGGTCGACGTCCGAAGGAACCGGATACACCCTGGGTTCCCACTCGCGGCCGCGTTCCACGATTCGCCTGAGGGACAACGCCTGAAGAGCGAACGTCATGTCCATGACCTCCACCGGGTGCCCGTCGCCGGCCGCCAGGTTCACCAGGCGACCTTCCGCCAACAGATAGAGCCGGCGGCCGTCCTCTTGTCGGTATTCCTGTACATTCCGGCGCACCTCCCGGGGCGGGCCCGCCTGCCCCAGCGCTTCCTTATCGATCTCCACGTCAAAATGGCCGGCATTGCACAGCACGGCGCCGTCCTTCATGGCGGCAATGGCATCCCGGCCCACCGCATGCCGGTTGCCTGTGACCGTGATCACAAAATCGGCTTGCCCCGCGGCCTCCACCAAGGGCATCACGGTAAACCCGTCCATGATCGCTTCAATGGCTTTTACGGGATCCACTTCGCAGACCACCACCCGGGCCCCCAACCCTTTGGCCCGCATGGCCACGCCCTTTCCGCACCATCCGTATCCCGCGACCACCGCCGTCTTCCCGGCAACCACGAGATTCGTCGTGCGCATGATGCCGTCCCACACCGATTGCCCGGTTCCATATCGATTATCAAACAAATATTTGCAATACGCATCATTTACGGCAATCATGGGAAAGGCCAAGGTCCCTTCCCGCTCAAGGGACCGAAGCCGGAGGATCCCGGTGGTGGTCTCTTCGCACCCTCCGATAATCTCCCGAAGCTGCTCCGGCCGCTCCCGATGCAGAGTGCCGACGAGATCGCCTCCGTCGTCGATCAGCGCGTCCGGACGGCGATCGAGCAGAGCCCTGAGATGAGCACCGTACTCCGCTTCATCGGCCCCGTGCCGCGCATAGGCATAAATCCCGTTTTCCACCAACGCCGCCACGACATCATCCTGGGTGGACAAGGGATTGCTGGCCGCCACGGTCACCTCGGCGCCTCCCGCCTGAACCACTTCGGCGAGATACGCCGTTTTCGCCTCCAGGTGAAGGCAGATGCCCACCTTCAACCCTTGAAAAGGCTTATCTTTTTCCATTTGGGCCTTCAGTGTATTCAACAGCGGCATGTGGGCCGCCACCCAATCGATCTTGCGCCGCCCCTCCGGAGCCAGCGCCAAATCCCGGATCTGTGACTCCTCCCGGCTCCCCATGGATCTCCCCCCATAAAAACGTTGAGGGCGTGGATACGCCCCGCCCGCTCACCGCACGTTCCAAGGTTAAAAATCGATCAAACCCAGGCTGATCATCAACGATTCGTTGACCTTGCTCATCATCTCGTCATCCAGGTGCGTAATCTTGTCGGTCAGCCGCTGCTTGTCGATGGTGCGGATCTGTTCCAGGAGGATCACCGAGTCCCTGTCCAGGCCGTAGGTCTTGGCGTCGATCTCCACGTGGGTAGGCAGTTTCGCTTTTTGAATCTGGGCTGTGATGGCCGCCACGATGACCGTGGGGCTGAAGCGGTTGCCGATGTCATTCTGAATGACCAACACCGGCCGGAATCCTCCTTGCTCGGAACCCACCACCGGGGATAGATTCGCAAAAAAAATATCCCCTCGTTTGATGTTCACGGGTCACACCCCGCTTACTGCCGATCTAGGGTCGAACCCGCCTCCTCTTCGGCGAAAAACGCCTCCGATGCAATGTAGAGGTTGATGTTCGCCATCTCCACATATCCCCGCCGCATCGATTCCCGGATCCGTTCCTTCTTGCGCTCTTGCAGATACAAGTTCATCGCCTGGCGAATGACCTCGCTTCGGTTGGAATTCTCTCTTTCCGCGATTCCGTCCACTTCCTGCAGCAGGTGACTCGGCACACTGATCATGATCCGCTTCGTCTCGGACAACCCAAGCACCTCCAGGACACTCGCCATCCGTAACGAGGAGAATTATAGCGGTCTACCCCAAGTATGTCAAAGTCAACGAAAGGGTATACCAGCTCATGGAAAACCAAGAAAGTCCTGACTGCCGACCTCTCGATCTGAATTAGGTAATTCGACGCGGGCCGGCAAAATCCTCCCCGGTTTCGGCAAAATCGGACGGGTGTGAAAAAATTGTCCGCCAACAGCCGGTCCACCGCGTCTCGGCTCGGCGGGAACCATTCCGTCACCCGGCGACCCGGCGTTTGCAACCGCCGAGCGTCCGCCGGACATTTGCGGGTTGACCGGAAGATTGATCACCCGTTACCATGATACCAACGGTCGGGGGCAGGCCTGTTTCGGCCCCGCCCTCGCGCATTCGGTATCAAAAGGAGATCATTCCCATGTCTGTACAGCCCGCCGCACTGAATCGACATTCGACGGGCCCTTCGCAACGCGCCGCTCGGGTGGACCGCGTGGGGCCGACGACAAACCTTCGGTTCGCCGAAGGTCTTTTTCTTTTCCTTTCCCTCGGGAAAGTCTTTCGCCGCCGTCCACAAGTGTTGGTCTCGGGTGATTGTCGATGACGCCGCCGGATCCATCCTTCACCCCCGCTGACCGAGACCGAATCACCCGGATCGCTGGATGGATCAGCACCCTGGCCAACATCGTTCTGACCCTGGCCAAGGGAATCATCGGCATCCTGGCCGGTAGCGAAGCTCTGTTCGCTGACGGGATCCATTCCGCCGCTGACACCCTCGCGTCAGTGGCGGCCCTGAGCGCCCTCGCGGTATCAAACCGTCCCGCCGACGCCGACCACCCGTACGGCCACGGGAAAGCGGAGGTCATCGCCTCCGCCGCGGTTGCCGTCGTTCTCTTTTTGGCCGCCCTCAACATCATGTATTCGTCGGGTCAGGCACTCATGTCTCCGGGGGCCGCCCCGGAAATGGCCGCCCTCTGGACAGCGGCCGGCTCTCTGGTCGTCAAGGAGATCCTGTACCGGTACACCGTGCGGCTGGGCCGCAGCTTGTTGAGCCCCGCTCTGGTGGCGCTGGCCGAAGACCATCGTTCGGACATCTGGGGATCTTGGGCGGCCATCATCGGCATCGCCGCCTCCGTCGCCGGTCGCCGGTGGGGGATCCCCCTGTTGGTCTACGCCGATCCCCTGGCCGGGCTGGCGGTGGGCTTGCTCATCATACGAATGGCGTACAGAATGGCTGTGGAGTCCGTTCACACCCTGATGGAACGAAATGTCGAACCCGCGCTGCTCGAAGAATTTCGCCGCTTGGTCGCCTCCGTCCCGGACATTCGGCGGGTGGACCGCCTGCGCGCACGCAATCACGGCCATTACATCCTGGTGGATGTGCGGGCCGCCGTTCCGGCGGACAAAACCATCCAAGAAGGCCATGACATCATTCGACAGGTGAAAGCGGCCATCATGACCCGCCATCCCGAAGTCCGTGAAGTCTTGGTACATCTGAATCCTTATTATGAAAATGAGCGCCGGGAAGATATTGTCCGGTAAGGCCGGGCGGACCTCCTATACACTATTTACCGGATGCGCCAAAGGTGGAGATCGCGATGCGCGCCATGTCTTCGGGAGGCAACGTACCGGTGATCGCGAATTGAACACCGTCCCGGGTCCAGTACATCGTATGGACGTCGCCCCGGGTCACCACGGCGGGCACCCCGAACAAATCCCACAGATCCGCCTGGACCGGCAAGACCGTTTCACTGGCCCGGGGCCGTCCTTCGGTCAAGGTCAATCCATCCGATCCTCCGCGGTACCGGAGAATGACCGTTCCGCCGACGTCCTTTGCTTCCACCCGACTCCATCCCCGGGGCAACCAGGCCGGCTCAATGACGCCAAACGACCCGGACGACCACGTCGGCTGATCGTTGGGACCCAGTGCCAACGCCTGCTGCGGATCGAAGTCGGCCGCTTGAAACTGTGCGTGGGGATCGAAACGTTCGAATTGGACGGTCACCAATTCCTTGTCCTCCCGATCGTAAAACGCAATCCGTTTGGGATACAGCGTCCGGTCGTCGAGAACCACCCGCTGTTTGCCGATCAAAGGATTATCCGGTTTCATCGTCAGGTCGAACGCCACGGTCCCCTCTTGGCGCGTAAACGTACGGTCGGTTGACTGAAGGATACGATCGATCACCGATCCGAACAAGTACAAATGACCTTGATTATCCGCCCAATCGCCATGAAAACGAAAGATTTTTTTCAGCGGGGGGCTCACGATGTACACCCCTTGGTCGTTTCGAATCACCACCTGCTGAACTTGCCCTCCGGCGTCGGCCAATTGAATCCGATAAAAATGCGGTTCCTGGTACCGGGTCTCAATGCGGTACACCTGCTCCATCCCCTGGGTTTTCACATTCATCAGAGCCGTACTCTTGTAGTGTTTAAGATTCGCCTGAAACTGTTTGAGGTCGTTCAACACACTTCCTTCGGTACGTCCACAACCGGTCAACGCCACAGCCATCCATAAACACGCCGTCAACCAAGCGGCGAAGGGTCTTCGTCGCATCTCCCCACCACTCCCCGTCCGCGGAAAGGACCGTCGATTTCCCGGGAAATATGTCGAAGAGGGGGGCTGTATAAGCGGCGCTTTCACCCTCCTTCGACAGTCTGTCGAATCGCCGTACCCAGGACCGCCAGGAGATCGGTGGCCACCAGCGCCGTCATCCCGTTGGAACGGGCCGCGATATCTCCGGCCAGACCGTGCAAATAGACGGCAGCCCCGGCCGCCCGGACCGGCGGTAACCCTTGAGCGAGAAAAGAGCCAATAATACCGGCCAACACATCACCGGTTCCTCCGGTGGCCATCCCCGGATTGCCCGTGGGACTGACCCACACCCGTTCCTCCGATTCGGCGATGACGGTGTACGCACCTTTGAGCGCCACCGTGCAGCCGTAGGTTCGTGCCACTCGCCGCGCCACCTCAATTCGGTCCGCCTGCACCTCCGCCGTCTCCAATCCGGTGAGCCTCGCCATTTCCTTGGGGTGAGGCGTCAACACGATCTTGGCCGTCGGCCGCCATCCATCGGCCGCAGCCTCCTTCCACATGTCCAACGCCCCGGCGTCCACCACCGCTGCATTCACCCGGGACAACAGCGCCTTCAGCCAAGCGACGTCGCCGTCAAACCGCGGCAGACCCGGCCCCACCACCAGGGCTTGTTTCCCTTCAACAAGCTCCACAGTCTCTTCGGGCTCGTTCCAGAAGGCGGTCATGAGCTCGGGATGAACCCCCAGCCACGGCGGTATCCATTCTCCCCGAACCGCCACGGTCACCAATCCCGCACCCGACCGGTACGCCCCCATACCGCTCATGAGCGCCGCGCCCCACATCCTCGGATGCCCCGCCACCACGAGAACATGACCGAAGGTGCCCTTATTGGCATCATAG
This sequence comes from Kyrpidia sp., assembly GCA_029960885.1. Lineage (GTDB taxonomy): Bacteria > Bacillota > Bacilli > Kyrpidiales > Kyrpidiaceae > Kyrpidia. Next base: position 16,483 of record JASBVV010000067.1, read on the forward strand.
GGCCGCGGCGGAAGCCAGACTTTCACATCCTCTTCCCCGATCAGGCGCACCCGGTCCGCCTTCAGGCGCTCCGGACCGTCCGGCGCCAACCCGATGTCCTGCACCTTCCATATTCCGGCCTGCCGGGGACCGTCCCCGAGAATCACGCCCCGTTTCGGCCAGCCTAGACAGAGGGTCCATCGAGCCCGAACGGCTGTCCCCATGATCCGGCCGGTATCCCCGTCGATACCGCTCGGCAAATCCACTGCCAACACCGGGCGCCCCGATGCATTGATCCCTTCAATCAACCGGGTCAAACGAGCGTCCACCGGACGGGTTAAGCCCGTGCCGAGCAGGGCATCGATGATCAGCTCGGCCCCTTGCCACAGTTCACCCCAGTCCGAACTGCCGTCATCCACATGGACCTCCACCGGCCAGTGGCGCAGCGCCCGCCACTGTACAGCCGCCTCGCCCGTCAGGTCATCGGGGGAAGCACCGACCAACACCACAACCTGAAAACCTTGGGAAGCCAGATGTCGGGCCGCCGCCATCCCGTCCCCTCCGTTGTTTCCCTTTCCCGCCGCCACGACAATGCGGCCTCCGGGCGACACCAGGCCGGCCGCCCACCGGGCCACACCCGCTCCGGCATTTTCCATCAACACCAGAGCGGGAATCCCCACCTCCTCAATGGTGTAGCGATCCAATCTGCGCATCTCCGCGTTCGTCACCAGAAACACGGTGTTCCCCCCCGCATCACAGGTATATTCCGTTCGATCACCGGTTATGTACAAGGATTGCAAGCCCGGCCGCGACCGGCACGGCTGGTTCAGGGTGCGCCGGGGTCCCCTTCGGCCACGGCGAAAGCGACCGCCACGTCCTTCCCGTGGGAAATGGACAGATGCCAACGCATCACACCCCTCTCCTCGGCCGCCCTCGCCACCCGCCGGGCCAGTCGGACGTTCGGCCCGCCCTCCGCACCGATGATCTCAATGTCCCGGAACCCGACCGACCCGATGCCCGTCCCCAGCGCCTTGGCCACTGCTTCCTTGGCCGCGAATCGGCCGGCTGCAACCGGGTCCCGCCGTGCCGCATACTGCTTTCTCGGCCTCGCCGAGAATCCTCCGGGCCAAACGATCCCCGCCTCGTTCCAGACTTGCCCGAATTCTCCGCAGTTCCACCACATCCACGCCGATTCCCACGATCATTGCCGGCCCCCTCCGCCCGTCTTCCCTTTTGAGCCCGGGTCTTCTGCCGCGCTTCCCCCGATTGATTGTTCAAGGATTTGTCCCTATGGTACGCGGAACACGGCCAAAACGCAAAAGGACGGCCTTCGGCCGCACCGCACCGAAACCGTCCGCAAAAACGAATTTCACATTTCCGATCAAACCGGCACGGGGAAGCCGGCGACCCCATCCAGGCCGGGCCGCGGCGGCGGTTCACCGCGCGACCCGGATCGCCGAACGGGCGACTCCGGAGGAGGAGTCGGCCCGGTAATACCAAACGCCCTTGCGCTCCTCGATCCGCGCCTGTCCGCGGACTTCCAGTACATCGAGGTGGCCGGTGATCTCCGAAACGGCCAAAAACCAGTTGTCCCGACTCAGCCGCGGAAACATCCGCTTGACCAGGTCATACACCGTGGCCGGCCCCTCCCTCAGCCAGCCGAGCAACTGATCGCACCGCCGTTCATACCCCTGCAACCGGCTCTCAACCAACTCCGCCGCCCCGGTGAACACCTCGCCGTGCCCCGGATACACAGTGCGAACCGGCATGGCGGCCACCCGTTTCAGCGATTCCATGTACACCAGCAAACTTCTTCTTCGTTCGCCGCCCGGCTCTTTTGGCGGCTCCAACACCGCGTTGGACGAGATGTGCGGCAACAGGTGATCGCCGGCAATCAGATCTCCGGTCTTTTCATGAAACAAAGACAGATGCCCGGAGGAATGGCCCGGGGTGTCGACCACCGACCAAATTCTTCCTCCCAATTCCGCCCGGCGCCCTTCCGCCAGCTCCCCAACCTCGTCGGCCCCGTCCACATAATCCTGCAACGTCCGCTGGTGATCCGCGATCAGGCCGCGGATCTCCTCGGGCACCCCGGCCGAAACGAGAAATCCCTGAAAATAGCGCATCTCCTCCTCTGCGGCCAATCGCGGGGTGCGAATCCGCCGCAGGGCGTCCGGGTGCGCCAACGCTTTGGCTCCGGAGGCTTCGAGCACCCGGGGCAACAGCCCGTAATGGTCGACATGGGGATGGGTGATCACCACGTACTGGATGTCCCGCCACCGGCAGCCGGCCTCACGCAATTCATGTTCTAACATTTCCCAAGACTCGGGGGTCTTCGGCCCCACGTCCACCAATGTAACAGGATCTTCCCTCAAGAGAAATACGTTCACCGCCCCCACCGGGAACGGCGTCATCAATCGAATGGGATGAACGGTTGCCTGCATATCCATGTCACCTCTTCCCATCAACCGACCAGACGGTTGTCACATCACCTACCATACATTGTTTTTGAAAAAAATTCAACGCCCTGCGATACCCTCGCTCGCTATACGGTTAGGTCCCCGCCAAATTCCGCAGCCAAACAGTCATCCACACCACAAACCACAGGGAAATGGCGATTTCTAGAATTCCGATCGTCTTGACCTTGGGCGGTCGCTCCTGGCGAATTGCCCACGCCCGAACCGCCGCCGGAAGACAGGCCACCGCGACGGCCCATCCCGCGGCGAGACACGTCAACGCCAGAACCGTGCCGTACACATTGGCCGCCCATTTTAGCGTGCGGTTTCGCCGTTCACGGATGAGAGATTTGACGTACAGGGCCGTCCCGAAAAAATACGCCACGCACAATGCCCAGAAGCCCCAGGCCGGTTCGTCGAGACTTCCCCGCCCCACCAGATAGGCGGCGATTCCCGTCAGGGTAAGCCCCGCAATGGCCAGCAGATCGTTAACCAGATGTCGATCCTGCCGCCTGAGCGCAAAGACACTGTTGACGGCCAAGCAGACCGCCGCCCCAATCCCCGCGAACACAAGCCCGGGCACGGCCACCAACAGCGGAATCCCGAAGGCCGCGGCAACGACCCCGTATCCCCAAGCCCAACGCCACCAATATCCCCGGCGCCTGGGTTGACGAAGCCCCTGAAGAAACGGATCCGCCGCCATGAACGCAAACAGACTGGCTCCGACCAGGAGAATCTGGGTATATTTCCAGGGTGTCGCGCCGATGCCAACGATCAGAGGGCCGATCCACATCATCCACGCCCCGTGCTCCCGAGGAATGACCCACGTCAAAGACCATCGCCCCCTACGACGAACTTGACGTTTCGCGCCGCTCAGAGCGTACCATGGGAATGTCCACCGTGCCTGTGACGGCCGTCACACGGCCGTCGTGAGCGACCGGGCTACTCCGTCTGCAGCCAGGCGGCGGACATGTATCCCTTCATTCCATCCGGGGTCCTCACCAAGCACCAACCACCGCTCTGGTTGAGCACGGTCACCGTTTCCCCGCCCTGCACCGACCCGATGACTCGGTAGTTCGTCCCGGGGCCGCTCCGGACGTGAACCGTTTGACCAAGCACCGTCGCCGTCGTCCCCGGATTCGCTCCCGAGGATGCCGAGCCTCCCGTCGTGCCCGAACCGGATGTGTCCGAATCCGGCGCGGTCGGAGAGGACCGGCCGCTTGAGGCGGAAGCCGAACCCGAGGTGCCTCCGGATGATGATCCCGCCCCTTCCACCACTTGGCGGGCCAAGATGCCCTGGTCCAAATTGGCCATCACCCGCTTGGCCTCCCGGGGATCAACCTGCCAATAACTGACTCCGTCCAGATCGAGGAATTGGCCGGGAAGGGTTTCGCTCACAATGTGTTGCTGGTCCATGCCGGCCGCCATGCGCCCCAATTGGATGACGTCGATCACCGAGAGGTCCGTATCCACCGCCCTCATGACGTTCGGAATCAATACGGGCAGCTTGACCAAGGTGGAAGGTTGCAGAACCTGATCGGCCACCGCCTTTAACAGCTTCTGCTGACGTTCGGTGCGGGTGATATCGCCCAAGGCGTCTTGGCGATACCGCACGTATTGCAGCGCCTGATCCCCGTTCAAATGTTGCACGCCTTGACGCAGATTGATCACGCCGTCCTGGGCGTCCCCGGTGACATAATACATATTCTTGTCCACATCAATGGTCACGCCGCCCAGGGCGTCGATGACCCCCTTGAACTGCTCAAAATTCACCCGAACATAGTGGTCCAGTTTGACGCCGACAAGATCACTGACCACCTGTTCGGTCAATTTCACCCCCCCTTCCTCCATGGCCGCATTGATTTTCTCATAGCCGTGCCCGGCGATCGCCACCCGGGTATCCCTGGGAACCGACAGCAAGCCCAGCCGTTTGGCCTGCGGGTCGAAACTCGCCACAATCAAGGTGTCGGTATTCCCAGAATTTTTCCCCTGGCGGGCGTCATAACCGATGAGAAGCACGTGTACAGGTCCGCCGGCGGCGGGCTCCGCGCCCGATCCCCCCGCAGAGATGCGAGCCAGAAGCTCACCCCTGGCACTACGCTGTCCCTGCCAATACCCCAGGCCGAACATGGTCCCGAGGAGGAGGACGACCACCAGGGCCAACCAAAAGATTCTGCTTTTCTTCATATTCCCCTCCGCCATCTCCGTCTCCCGCCGTCGGAGCCGCCTCCGGCCGGCCGTTTCCGACGATCTCTCGGCATACAAATCCCACAACTTCAGAACCTAAGTTAAAAACTCCTTGCAAGGCACCAGTATACCAGCTTGTCCTTCGACCAAGCCACCGCATGGCTCGTCCGCCGGGATGGACGGCGCCTTTCCCCAACCTCTCCGTCAAACAGCTTCCAAGAGTCGGTCCAAGATCTCCGCGGCCTTCCGGTTTGTATGGTTAGTATAGTTAGGAGTCAGCGTTCGAGGATGGTCTGGTCAGCACAGCCAAGGTGCAGCGGGAAACACAGATCAACCGACCCTCCGTGGCGCCTTATTGATAGCGTACACGCAGCGGCCCGGATCACGCAATGACGCAACAGACAAGGCCTGCAAACCCCGGCGGAAGTGTATTCAAGAAGTGGCCGACGTCATCGAGGAATCCCCGAGTCCGGAACCCGAGGAAAGCCATCGCGGGAACGCGGGAGGCCGTAAGACAGGCCTTTCGGACTAGTCCATGTTTCCCGGCGCAATAGTACCTGTGCGCCTGTCGAGCATCATTCGAATGCGCCATAATAAAAAGGAAAAACTCCGCCCGGGAAAGGGGAATCCGAGAATGCGTTACTGGCCCGACTGGTTCCGGAGAGACCGCGATTTCGGCAATCTGTTTGCACTGCCCGCTTCCTTCCCGGCGTTTTTCGACCGTTCGTTCGCAGTGGACGTGAAAGACAAAGGCGACCGTCTGGAGGTGGAGGCCGAACTTCCCGGACTGGACCGCGATCAAATCGAGGTGGAAGTGACCGACTCCGGCGTGGCGATCGCCGTGAAGGTCGAAGAGGATACCGAGGACAAGCATGCGCGCTACTACCGGAGGGAACGCTCTTACGGAAGAACGGAGCGCTTTATCGCCTTTCCCGTGGAGGTGGACATCGATCAAGGCAAGGCCGCATACAAAGATGGAATTCTGCGTCTGACCTTCCCCAAGAAACGGAAAGAAAGGGAACAGGGCAAGAAACTGGAGATTGAATAATC
>JASBVV010000068.1 GCA_029960885.1 Kyrpidia sp.
CCGCCCCGCTTATTCCACCGTGACGCTCTTGGCCAGGTTGCGGGGCTTATCGACATCGTTTCCCCGCTCCATCGCGGCATAATACGCGAGCAATTGCAGGGGCACCGCCACCACCGCCGGCGCCAGCCAGGAGCTGATCCGGGGAAGGTACAACACCTCGTCCGCCACCGAGGCCATTTCCTCATCCCCCGCCCAGGTCAGGGCCAGCACATGGGCATCCCTGGCTTTGATCTCTTTCATATTGCTCACCGTCTTCTCGTAGAGGTGATCCTGGGTGGCCAGGGCGATGACCGGCACCCCTTCGGTGATCAGGGCCAGCGTGCCGTGTTTCAGCTCTCCGGCCGCATACGCCTCGGCGTGAATGTACGAAATCTCCTTGAGCTTCAGCGCGCCCTCCAGGGCGGCCACATAATCGAGTCCCCGGCCGATAAAAAAGGCGCTCTCTTTCCAGGCGAATTTTTGCGCAAACGCCTTCATCGCCGGAGCCGTATCCAGCACCTGGGACACCGCGTCCGGCAGATCCCGCAGTCCGGCCAAGACCTCGTCAATGACCGTGGGTTCCGCCGTGCCCCGCAACTGCGCCAGGTAACAGGCGAACAGGTACAGAACCACCAGTTGGGTCGTGTACGCTTTGGTCGAAGCCACCGCGATCTCCGGGCCGGCCCAAGTAATGACCACGTGGTCCGCCTCCCGGGCCACCGAGCTGCCCACCACGTTGGTGATGGCCATCACCTGCGCACCCCGGGCTTTGGCTTCCCGCAGCGCCGCCAAGGTGTCCGCGGTTTCTCCGGACTGGCTGATCACCACGACCAATGTGTGATCGGTATAGATCGGATCCCGATACCGGTACTCCGATGCCACCTCGACCTCGACGGGGATGCGGGTCAACTTCTCCAGGATCTGCCGTCCCACCATGCCGGCGTGGTAGGCCGTGCCACAGGCGACGATGTGGATGCGGTCCACCTTCAGGGCCTGTTCGGCATCCCAGCCGAGTTCCGGCAAAACCGCCCGGTTGTCGTCGGACAGGCGGCCCGTCAGGGTATCCGCCACCGCCTTGGGCTGCTCATAAATCTCCTTGAGCATAAAATGATCATATCCGCCTTTTTCCGCGGCACGGACATCCCAAGTGATCCGGAGAACGTCTTTCTCCACCGGGGTTCCGTCCAGCCGGCAGCAGATCACTCTGTCCGCGGTGACGTCCGCCGCTTCCCCTTCTTCCAACACATAGACCCTTCGGGTGTAGCTCAACAAAGCCGGAATATCCGAGGCGATAAAATTCTCCCCGTCCCCGAGGCCGATCACCAAGGGGCTATGCTTGCGCACGGCCACCAAACGCCCCGGTTCGTCTGCGCTCATCACAACCAGGGCGAAAGCTCCCCGTAAGGTTGACACCGCCCGGAGGACGGTCCGCAAGAGGTTTCCGTCATACAGGGACTCGATCAAGTGAGCCACCACCTCGGTGTCCGTTTCCGAACGGAACCGATGGCCGGCCGCCTGCAACTCTTCCCGGAGCTTGAGGTAATTTTCAATAATCCCGTTGTGGACCACCGCAAACCGCCCCGAGCAATCCCCATGGGGATGGGCATTGACGTCCGACGGCCGTCCGTGGGTCGCCCAGCGGGTGTGGCCGATGCCCACGGTGCCCGCAAGCCCATGCCCGTTCAGCGTTTCCTCCAGGTTGACCAATCGGCCGAGCCGCTTTTTTACCCGGATCGCCCCACCGTCGAACACGGCGATCCCCGCCGAGTCGTATCCCCTGTATTCCAATTTCTCCAATCCCCGCAGCAACACCTGCTGCGCCTGCCGTTCACCGATATACCCCACAATCCCGCACATCGAGGGCCCGTCCTCCTTTGCCGCCCCCGATTCTCTCTTCGCGCGGGGCCGCCCCCGCCGAAGGATTGCCGGGGGCACCGGAAATTCAATAAGTTGTCTCTTGTCTCGGTCCTGTTCGGAAGGTCTTTATGCCTTCGTCGCCGAAGGTTTTCCACCTTCCGTGACGGCGACAGAACACGCCGGGAGGCATCCGCCGAATCCTTCGATGAACCTCCTCCTCGTCAACTGTCCGGGCCCATCCGTCCCGCCGGACAGTCCAGGCGCTTTCACAAACACCCGACCACCGCCTCGTCATCGACCCCGTTTTCGGCTCCCCATGTCCCACCCCCTTTACCGGCCGTCGCCGACGGGCACCGGGAGCAACATCCGTCACCCTTCAGCCGACCGCCCTCCGGCATGCCGGGCGACCGGCGGACGCCCGGGAGCGTCCTCAGCCTGTGAGAGTCGCGCCCCGCCCGGGCCGGTGCAGGGTGCCCCCACGACCACTCTATGCCGGGGATCACCCGTCCGTTCGCCCACCCGGGCTCAGGTTCCGGCGCTCCCCAGGACCTCCCGGATCACGTCGACCAACTGCTCCGCAGCGGCGTCCACCTCGGCCGGATCGCGTCCCTGCACCATGATTCGCACCAACGGCTCGGTTCCCGAAGGGCGCACCAAAACCCGGCCGTCATCCCCAAGGCGCTCCTCCACCCGCCGCACGGCCTCCCAAACCCGGGCGCTGCCGTCGAGCCGACTTTTGTCGGTCACCCGGACATTGACCAACTTCTGGGGATAGGTCGTCATCATTCCGCGCAGTTCACTGAGGGGCCTGGCCGACGCCACCATGGTGTCCACCAATTGCAGCGCCGTGAGGATTCCGTCTCCGGTGGTACTGTGCCGGAGAAAAATCACATGACCCGACTGTTCCCCGCCGAGAACGTAGTGGCCGCGAACCATTTCCTCCATCACGTAACGGTCTCCCACCGCCGTGCGGACCAGGGAGATCCCCGCGGCGGCCAGAGACTTTTCCAGACCGACATTGCTCATCACCGTGGCCACCACGGTATCGCCGTCCAACTCTCCGCATTGTTTCAATCGCCGGGCGCAAACGGCCAGCACATGGTCGCCGTCGACGAGTTCGCCCTTTTCATCCACGGCGATCAGGCGATCCGCATCGCCGTCAAAAGCCAGGCCGACTTCGCCGCGATGGCGAAGCACCGCCTCCTGAATCACCTCCGGGTGGGTGGATCCGCAGGAGACATTGATGTTATCGCCGGTGGGCCGGTCGTTGAGCACCACCACTTCGGCTCCGAGCCGCCGGAACAACTCCGGCGCGATCCGGTACGCCGCCCCGTACGCACAGTCCATGACGACCTTGAGGCCGTCAAACCGCGATCGAACCGTTTCCGTCAAAAACTGCACGTACCGGCCCACATGGTTTCGTCCATCCGCCACCCGCCCCACCCGGGTGCCCGCGGGCCGCGGGATCTGTTCCCACGCGTCGCCCTCCATCGCCGCCTGAATCGCATCTTCAAACTCATCCCGCAACTTGAACCCGTCCGGGCCGAAAAACTTGATGCCGTTGTCGTCCACCGGGTTATGGGAGGCCGAGATCATTACCCCCGCCGCGCAGGACAGTGTTCGGGTCAACCAGGCCACACCGGGGGTGGGCACCACGTCCAGGTGCAACACCGACACGCCGACAGACAGGATTCCCGCGGTCAGCGCCGCCTCCAGAAGGTCTCCGGATGCCCGGGTATCCCGACCCACGGCAATGCGCACCGGCGGCCCGCCATCTCCGTTCCCCTTCCCGAGGGCAAGCACGTACGCCGCCGCACGGCCGAGGCGGTAAGCCAATTCCGGTGTCAGATCGGCATTGGCCACTCCCCGTACTCCGTCCGTTCCAAACAAACGTGCCAAGGTACACTCCCCATTTCAACCCGTTTTTGACATAACAAGTACATTGTCTCATAGACGATCCCCTGTCTGCAAGAAACGAAACAATCAGACATAAAAATCCGCCTCCGGGAAGCCAACCGAAAGCGCCGGGCGGGAAACGGAACCCGGCCGCCCGCTTAACCTCCTGTGGCCGCGGCGTCCCCTTCCGCTCCGGCCGGGGCCGCGGTGATCGTAACTTCAACCGTCGGCGGATCCGCCACCGTCGCCCAAGAAGGGACTTGCACGGTGACCGGCAGGCTGTAGGTGCCCGGCTCCTTGCCGGTCACATCCACCGTCGCCGCCACATCGGAGCTTTTCATCGCTGTGATGTGCGACGCCGCCCCCCGAAGCGTCACGTTCACCGTCGACGGCTTTACCGCCGCACCGGCGCCAGGCGGCAATCCCACCACCTTCACCGGAACTTGGGACATCGTTGACGTCTTCCCCGGCGCCAGGTGCACCGTCACTTGCACGGTATCGGGATCGACGGCCCGGACGCCGTCGGGGGCGGTCAATCTGACCGTGAACGTGTGATCGCCGTTCAGGCCCGACACATCCACAACACCTGTCATACGGTCAATTTTATCCAAAACCTCCGGGGGGCCCGCCACTGTCACCCGGGCCGGATCCGCCGTCCACGAGTCCACGGCCAAATCCCCGGCCGGCGTCCCACGGATCTCCACCGCCACCGGCACCGTCTTCCCCCGGGGATCCACGGCAACGCTCACGTCCACCGCTTCCGGGTCCACCCGCAGCCCGGCGATCGGCTGCCCGTCCCGGTCCACGGGCACTACCGACATTCGGCTTCGCACCGCCTGATCCGCGCCATCCACCGACACCCTGGCCAGGGCCGCATCGACCCGGGCCACGTCGGCCTCCCGGCCGGATACCGTCACCTGGGCCGGAGACGAGGTGATCGTACCCACGGCAAATCCCGGTTTGGGCACTCCGGCGGTTTGCACAGACACCCGGATCTGACGCTGGGCCGCCCGGTCGAGTCGAACCGTCACATAGACCGGATCGTACGTGATTCCCGGAGGTACATCTTCGAGCTGAACCGGAAGCTCATACACCCCCTGGCCCAGGCCCCGGGCATCGGCAACGGCTCGAATCCTTCCGAGAACCGGGGACATCAGATCCAGCCGGGTTCCCCGAACAGTGAGATCCACCTGGGGCGGACCGCCCACCGGAATCACGGCGCCTTCGTCAAAGAGCACTTGAACGGTCACTCCGTGCATCACCCTGGCCGTCGGAGAGAGAATCGACGTCGGTGTATCCGTGGTTCCCGCCCCCGCCACAAACCACAACAGCACCGCCAGCACGAAGGCAATCAGCTTGGGAACCGCATTCTCCCGGTTCCACATTCGCGCCAACCGTCCCAGCCTCCCGCCCTTCTTCATGCCGAGGACCTCCTGTGAAAAAAGGAAAAGCTCCCCCGCTGGGGCGCCAGCATCGTTCCGAGCATCTCCCGCAATGCCTGCTCATCGAGGTCGCGGTTCAACTCCCCCTCCACGGCAAGAGAAATTTGGCCGGTCTCCTCGGACACCACCACGGCCACCGCATCCGAATGCTCGGAGAGACCGACGGCCGCCCGGTGACGGGTGCCCAATTGTTTGTCGATGGCCCGGCTGTCCGACAGGGGCAGAACGCACCCCGCCGCGGCAATGCGCCCTTGGCGCACCACCACCGCCCCGTCGTGAAGCGGGGTATTGGGAATAAAAATATTGACCAACAATTCCGCACTCACCTGGGCATCCACCGCAATCCCCGTTTCGACATAATCGCTCAGCCCGGTTTCCCGCTCCAGGGCAATGAGCGCTCCGATCCGGTTTTTGGCCAACACCTGCACCGCCCGGGTCAATTCGGTGATCACTTTGTCCACGTCCCGATCATTCCCGGGCATCTGAAAGGACCAGGAGAACAAACGGCCCCTTCCCAGTTGTTCCAAGGCCCGGCGCAACTCCGGTTGAAACACCACCGGAATGGCGAACAACCCGATGGTCAACGCCTTGTCCAAGAGCCAGCTCATCGCCCGCAAGTGGAGATAACTGCTCAGTCCCGTGGCCACCAGGATGACCACGATGCCCTTGAGCAACTGCACGGCCCGGGTTCCGCGAATGAGAAGAATCATCCGGTAGAGGACATACGTGACCAGTAAGATATCCAAGAGATCGGTGAGGATATTAAAATGGCTCAATAGGTTCCACAGCCGGTCCATGCAGCACACCCATCGTCATGTCTTCCATATTTCTAGTATTCGCTTTCCCAGGGCGGTTTCCTCTTCCCAACCAATAAAAATACAAGCCGTCCTCCTTCTGCCAAAGAGGACGGCCGATCCCGGGTTTACCGACCCGGTCCATTCTACAAGCGCACCCGCAGCCCTTTCACCAAGATGCGAGCCACCTCTGGACGCGTAAATTCCGCAGGCGGAAGAAGGCCTTCCCGCAGCATCTCCCTCACCCGGGTTCCCGACAGGGTCACACGATCCTCCGGACCGTGAGGGCACGTCTTCGCCGAAGCCATCCCTTCACAGCGTTTACAAAAGAACGCGTGTTCAAAAAACAGCGGGGTCATCCCCAACTCCTCCGGTCGAAACCGGGAAAAAATCGTCTGGGCGTCATACGCTCCGTAATAGTTCCCCACTCCGGCGTGATCCCGGCCCACAATAAAATGCGAGCACCCAAAATTCTTTCGCACCAAGGCGTGAAAAATCGCCTCCCTGGGCCCCGCATACCGCATCGCCGCCGGGAATACCCCGAGCATCACCCGCTGGGAGGGATAATACCGCTCCAGCAAGGCCTCGTAGCTGTTCAGACGCACTTCGGCCGGCACATCGTCGGCCTTGGTTTCTCCGACCAGAGGGTGCAAAAACAGCCCGTCCACCGTTTCCAGAGCGCACTTTTGAATATACTCGTGAGCCCGGTGAATGGGGTTACGGGTTTGAAACCCCACCACCGTCTTCCATCCCCGCCTGGCAAACGCTTCCCGGGCTTCCCCGGGACGCAGCCAATACCTTGAAAACGGGCCCCGATCGCGTTCCCGGCGCAACCATACCGGCCCGCCGACCCGCCACTTCGGCCTGCGAAATAGCTTGGACACCCCCGGATGGGCCGTATCCTCCGTACCGTAGACGTTCACGGCCTCCACCCGCACATCCACAGAGTAAACGTCTTCGGCGACCATCCACCCGTAGACAACGCCGTCTTCGCCCTTTAGCGCCACACGTTCTCCGATGTTCACATCCCGCGCCGTCTCTTCGTCGACAGCCAGGGTGACGGGCAGACTCCACACCGTGCCGTCCGCCAAACGCATCTCGCCCACCACCCGTACGTAGTCGTCGCGGACCATGAACCCTGTCAGCGGCGAGTAGGCTCCGACCGCGATCATTTCCAAATCGGCCAACGTCCCCTCATCGAGAACCACTTCGCGAACCCGCGCGGTTTCCCATTCCTTTCGCCGCGCCTCATCGACCACGCGATCCACGAGAACCCCGCCGTGGGGCTTGACAACATCCGTCACGAACACCTCTCCTCTCCCCGGTTTCATCTAAAGCAATTTTAAGCCGGAAACTGCAAGCATGATCGTCAGCCCCAGGCGAACGGCTCGATCCGGAATCCGGGCAGCCAGACGACTGCCCAGGAGAATTCCCGGAATCGACCCCAAAAGCAGCCAGCCGACGAGTTGGACGTTCACAGTGCCCAGCGCGAAATGCGTTAAACCCGCGGCCCCGGTCACGAGGAAAGCCTGAGCGATGTCGGTGCCCACCAATCTGGGTGCCGCCACGGGGTAGATCAGGGTCAGAAGAGCGATGAACAGTGAGCCGCTCCCGACCGATGTCAGGCCGACGATGCATCCTCCGAGAACGCCAAGAGCCACCAATTTCCACGGCGCCGGGCGGGGAACATCCCCGTCCGCCCGTCTCCCGCCCGGTTGAACCATTCGAAAGAGCATCGTGAGACTCACCAACAGATAGGTCACACCGAGAACCCGGGACATGACCCCGTCCACTCCCGCACCGACCAGCCGGTGAATCCCCTGAACCCCAAGAGCCCCCAGGACCGCCCCCGGCACGCTCCCGGCCGCCAGCCATTTCACCACGGCAAAATCCACGGTGCGCTGCCGCCAATGCTGCCAAGCACCCACCAGTTTCGTCACCGACGCATAGACCAAATCCGTGCCCACAGCCACCGAAGGCGCCACACCGAAGAGAAAGATCATCATCGGGGTCATGAGAAATCCCCCGCCCATCCCCGTCAGTCCGATCAACAGGCCGACGGCGAATCCCCCCAGGGAAACTCCCGGGCCCATGCCCTCACCCCCTGCGTGCCGAGCGTCAGCCGTGCAATCCACACTCGGTTTTGTCGAATCCGGACCACCGGCCCGCCCGGGGATCCTCTCCCGGCCGCACCGGTCGGGTACACGGGGCGCATCCGATGCTGGGGTACCCGCGATCGTGAAGGACATTGTACGGCACCTGATGTTCATGCACGTAGGCCCAGACCTCTCGGCTCGTCCATGCCGCCAGGGGATTGACCTTGATCAGACCGAATTTGCGATCCACTTCCACCTCCCGCGCCCCGGCTCGGGTCGGTGCCTGTTCCCGGCGAATTCCGGTAATCCAGGCATCCAAGTCAGCCAAGACTTCCTGAAGGGGTTCCACTTTGCGAATCCGGCAGCAGGTGTTGGGATCTCTGGACCACAGCGCCTCTCCGTATTCCGCCGCCTGTTCGGATACCGTCAGTGCGGGACGCACCCGGCGCAGGTTGGGCCGGTACCGCTCCACGACCCGGTCGCGCACCTCATAGGTCTCCGGAAATAACAGGCCGGTATCCAGATAAAAGATCTGCACGTCCGGACGCAGCCGGGTCGCCATGTCGACCAGCACCACATCTTCCACCCCGAAACTGCAGGCCAGGGCAATTCGGGGATAAAAGCGGTCCAAGGCCCAGGCCAGAATGTCCACCGGTTCGCGCCCTTCGAGACTCTCCTGCCAAGCGGCCACCACTCCCGGGTCCATCGTCAACTCACCGCGTTCTCGTTCTCCTTGCCGCTCCATGTCATGACACCTCCGTCCGAAATTCGATCTTCGTCGCAGGCCGGCTTCTTTAACCATATGGGCATACGCCCACCGGCGTGCCTCCGGCCGGCCACGAGACAAATTTCAATTAAGTAAATCGGTATAGTTCCAATACCCGAAGAATAGACTATTTATCCGATCCGGTCAATAAAAGTTATGGCGGGCATAAAAGATGCGCCGGACGCGGCCGGCGCATGCATGGTGCCCACAGACGGATCAGGGAGATAACTCTTTATCGGGATCCGGCAAAATCTTCTTTCCAAGTGCCGAGCAGAGCAGGTCCACCGCCATCTCCGCCGTGCGATTGGCGATATCCAAGATCGGGTTCACTTCCACCAGGTCCACCGAACAGAGCACCCCGGCTTCGGCCAACAGTTCCATGGCCAAGTGCCCTTCCCGATAGGTGATCCCCCCATGCACCGGGGTCCCGACCCCCGGGGCGGCCACGGGATCCAGCGCGTCCAAATCCAGGCTCAGGTGAACGCCGGCCGTGCCTTCCGACGCAATTCGAATGGCCTGCTCCATCACCGCCCCGATCCCCACCCGGTCGATCTCATGCATGGTGAACACTCGGACCCCGCTTTGGCGAATGATCCGGGCCTCCCCGTCGTCCAACGACCGGGTGCCCACCAGAACCACGTGATCGGGAGCGATTTTCGGACGAAACCCTCCAACCCCGGTCAACCGGGGATGTCCGAAACCGAGTGAGGCGGCGAGGGGCATCCCGTGAATATTGCCCGAAGGCGTGGTTTCCGCCGTATTCATGTCTCCATGGGCGTCGAACCAAATCACCCCCACCCGCCGCTTGACCGAGGCCACACCGGCCAGCGACCCGATGGCCAGACTGTGATCACCCCCGAGGATGACCGGCACCATCCCACTTTTGACAACCTCCGACACCCGGGCCGCGATGTCTTCGCACACCTGTTCGATCTCGGGCAGGTACTTCAGCTTCGGATCTTGGATTTCGTGCGCCTCCGCCTCGGGCACCGGTACATTTCCCAAATCCTTGATTTCCAGACCCAGCGCCCGCACCCGGTCCTGCAACCCCGCGTAGCGGATGGCGCTGGGGCCCATGTCGACCCCCCGCCTTCCCTGCCCCAAATCCAAGGGAACGCCGATCACGCCGATCCTCGCCACCGTTGTCCCTCCCGAACGAGTTCTCAGCCCCGAAGCACGTACCGACTCAACAAATACGGCGTCACCGTGCCCTCCACCACGGCGGCCGCCGCGAGCATGACCACCGTCACCCCGGCGGCCTTGGCCGCATCTTTCCAGCCTTGAACGAACGCTTCCTTACGAGTGTAACCCCTTTTTGGCCGCCACCATCCCCAACCCAATTTCAATCCGAAAGCGGCGGCGAGCAAAAACGCCGGGATCTCAAAGATGCCGTGGGGTAGAATGCCGTACAACAGAACCGTCCCGACCGGGATCCCTTGGCGATGAAGCATCGCCATGACAAAGCCGATCAACGCCCCGTTGCCGAACACCCCGAGAATAGCCGGGACTCCGGCGATCACTCCGGTCAAGAGGAAAAACAGGGCCACTTTCACGTTGTTGAGAAAGATCACCATCACCGTGTACCCCGGATCGTTTACCGTCCGTACCCGCCCCGCCAAATCGCGAATCTGGGCCAGTTGGGACATGAGAATCTGCTGAAGGGAGTCCGACGCCTCGTACCCCGCCGCAACACCGACGGCAAAAATCACGGCCGCAGTCCAGAGATACCCCCGGTTGTTCCAGACCCATCGCCCCATGGGCTCACCCCCGACGCATGAGCTCCTGATCGGCAAACCATGCTATACCTTGTGCAGAAAGCATACCCATATGTACAAACGGTAGACGCTGTGAGGAGGGACACTCCATGTTCGTCGTCTGGCGCGCACGGACGCTGAAACAGATCGTGATTGCCGCCGCTGCCGTACTGCTCTTCATGGCCGCATTTTACCTGCAAAATGGGGCGATCATGACCCTCGCCGGACAGCAGCCCCCGTCCGCCATCTACAAAGTGGACACCGATCGCAGGGTGGTTGCGCTGACGTTCGACATCAGCTGGGGCGATCAAATGGCTCCTAAAGTATTGGATGTCTTGAAGAGCAAAGGCGTCACCAAGGCCACCTTCTTTCTTTCCGGTCCATGGGCATTGCAGAAATCGGACATCGCCAAGCGAATCCGGGAGATGGGATTTGAAATCGGGAGCCACGGATACAAGCACGACAATTACACGGAACACGGCAACGACTGGATTCGCGATCAGGTGACCAAGGCGGATCAAGCCATCGAAGAAGTCACGGGCGTCAAAACTCGACTTATTCGCACGCCCAACGGGGACTTTGACAAACGAGTCCTTCGCACCCTGCACGAAATGGGATACACGGTCATCCAGTGGAATACCGATTCTCTGGACTGGAAGAATCCGGGGGTCCAGACCATCATTCAACGTGTGCTGACCCGAGCCGTTCCCGGCGACATCATCCTGCTCCACGCCAGCGACACGTGCAAACAGACCGATCAGGCCCTGCCCGCCATCATTGACGGCCTGCGCCAGAAAGGCTTTGAGTTCGTCACTGTGTCCGAACTGCTTCAGGACGCGTCACCGAAAAGTAAACTGGAATAAACCGTCAGTCATCGGCTTCGGCACGGCGCCACCCTCCTTGCGGGGGCGTTTTTTTCTCCGCGGTCAGCCTGCGGAGAAAAAACAACAAGTACGTGTTGCATACCAAAAGAATCACGCCCATCTGAAGCGTCGGCATTCCCGCCCCGGCCTTGAGGGCGGGAAACCATTCGATGACCGTGAACACGAACACGTAAAACAGGCTGGGTATAAACGCGCGAAAGCCCGACAGGACCGAGCGTGCGGCGGCAGCACCCAAGGCCCACACAAACGGGAACAAGGCAAAGCGCACGTAGGGCATCCATCCCCCCGCCCCATCCGCGGCGAGATACCGTGCATAAACCATATCCGCCGCAATCACCGCCACGATGAATAACTGAGCGGCACTCCAGAAGGCAGGCGGCAAAAACCCCCGCACCAGATAATTCAGGGTGAGATAGGCCCAGAGCCCCATCAAGCTGGTGGCGCTGATAAATCCTCCCACGATCGCCCCGTGCAAAAGGTCGATATGCGTCCCGAAGCTCGCCGCCGCCCCGGCGATCACTCCGAGAGCCACGGTGGTGCCGATCAACACCAGCAGTTTTTGAAGATTCACAGCCGCATCCTCTTTCTTCCCTTCCCGTTCTCGCATAACGGCCGGTGGCCCGCCCATATTACAATTGACAGCCCCAGGGAGGTGAACGGTCCGTGCAGCACCGGTGGCGATGGATGCTCCTCAGCGTTTGCACCGCATCCCTCATCTGCGGGTGTGCCCGATCATCCGGCTCCCAGGACCAAGGGCAGCCGCAGTACCAGGAAACGAAGACGATGGTTCTGGACATTCTCCATTCCAAAGAAGGGATGGATACCCTGCGGCAGACGGTCCAAAGCCCTGAATTTAAACGGGCACTGATTCTGTCCGATTCCGATATGCAGAAAGCCGTGACCGCCGCCCTCACCCAGGGAGAGAACCGCAACCTGCTGCAGCAGCAGCTTCAGCAACCCCAATTCGCCAAGGCCCTGGCCGAAGCGGTGAAAGAGCAGCATCGCCAACTCCTGAAAGACCTGATGAAGGACCCGGAATACCAGAGAATGATGCTGGATCTGATGAAAACCCCGGATTTTCAAAAGCAGGTTTTGGCGCTCATGGCTTCTCCCGCCTACCGCCAGCAGACCATGAACGTCATGCAGGACGCCTTGCAAAACCCGGGCTTCCGCCTTCTGTTCATGGACAGTTCGAAACAGGCCGTCCGCGAGGTGGGCCCTCAGGTCGGACAGGGCAAGCCGGGCGGGCAACAGGGGGGCGGTTCACAAGGCCGGCAGTCCGGGTCCGGCGAGGGCGGTGACAGTCAGAAGGACCAGCTCGACCAAGGAATGTGACCGTACCGTCCGGCGCGGCCGGAGAACTCGCCTCCGGAGACGGCCGGCGCCCGGCCGCCGGTCCGGCCCGACGACCCGCCCGTCGCTCTTCAACCGGCCTTGGAATTTCGGGCGAAATCCCAAACCCTCTCAACGTCCGGCGATCAAGCCCGCTGACGTCAGCCCTCCCACCGTTTTCGCGAGGTCGGCAAAAACCCGGCCGGCCTCGGTGTCCGGACCGTACAGACCGGTCTCGCCTTCGGTCCGGGGTTGCAGGGGAATCCGGGCCAACAAATTCACGCCCAGATCCCGGGCCACCCGTTGCCCGCCTCCCCGCCCGAACAGCTCATCCCGCTCCCCGCAATGGGGACAGAGGCGATAAGCCATATTCTCCACCACACCGAGAATCTCGTGTCCCGTCTTTCTCGCCATCATTCCGGCCCGTACCGCCACCTCCGCCGCATTCCGCTGAGGCGTCGTGACGATGATCTCCCGCGCTTTCGGCAACAGTTGGTGAACATCCAACGCCACGTCCCCGGTGCCCGGCGGCAGATCCAACAGCATCACGTCCAGCTCTCCCCAGTGAACTTCCGCGAAAAAGTTCCGCAGCATCTTCCCGAGCATGGGCCCTCGCCAGATCACCGGCGTATTCTCGGGAACAAAGAAATTCATCGACATGATCTTCACGCCATCGGCCTGGACGGGCATGATCAAGTCGTCGATGACCGTCGGTTTCCGGTCCGCCGCCCCGAAGAGGCCGGGAATGCTGAATCCGTAGATATCGGCATCGATCACCCCGACCCGGTACCCGTCTCGAGCCAGCGCCACGGCGAGATTCGCGGTCACGGTCGACTTGCCGACTCCACCCTTCCCGCTGGCCACCGCCAGGAACTGAGTCTGTACCTCCGGGCGCAACAGCGGCGGCACCGCCTCCCTCCCCTGGCCGGATCGGTTCGCGCCGCCCTGAAGAACTTGGCGAAACCTCGCACGCTCCTCATCGGTCATGGTGGCAAGGACCACCCGGCATTCCTTCACTCCCGGGAGAGACCGGACGGCCTTCTCCACTTCCTCTTGAATGACGGTGTGCAAGGGGCATCCTTTAATCGTTAACGCGACCTCCACCTCGACGAGGCCGTCGCGAATCTCGATCTTGCGAACCATCCCGAGATCGACAACACTGCGGTGCGCTTCGGGATCCTGGATCGGCCGGAGCGCATCCAGCACCGCCTGTTCCGTCAATGCACCCAATGGCTTTCGCCTCCTTTAGGGCATTGTACCCCACCGGATCGACAAAAGACAACGACGCGGGCCGCCGCCGTCGCGCGCAAAAAAGCCCGCGACGCTTGCGGAGCGCCGGCGGGCCTGCCGTCAACGTTTGGAGAATTGCGGGGCGCGTCGGGCTTTTTTCAACCCGTACTTTTTCCGCTCTTTCATCCGGGGATCCCGGGTCAACAAACCCGCTTTCTTGAGCGGGGCGCGAAGATCGGGGTCGACCCTCAGAAGAGCCCGGGCGATGCCGTGCCGGATCGCTCCGGCCTGTCCGGAAATGCCTCCGCCCTTGACATTGACGCGGACGTCGTATCGATTCAGGCTGTCCGTCAGAATCAACGGCTGCTTCACGATCAGCTTCAGGGTCTCCAGACCGAAATACTCGTCCAAGGGCCGCTGATTGACCAAGATCTGCCCGTCTCCGGGGAGCAAACGAACCCTGGCGACCGATTCCTTGCGGCGCCCGGTCCCCCAATACTGCACCTGTGCCATATCGGTCACACCCCTCCTTTCTTCGTGGTTCCCGGTGTCCACACCACCGGCTGCTGGGCTTCATGCGGGTGTTCCGGCCCCGCGTACACCTTGAGCTTTTTCAACTGGCGGCGGCCCAAGGGCGTGTGCGGCAGCATCCCCCGAACGGCGAAGTACAGAATTCGTTCCGGGTAACGGGCCAACACGTCCTTCGCCCGCATCTCTTTCAATCCACCGGGGTACCCCGAATGCCGCCGGTACAGTTTATCCGTCCATTTCTTTCCGGTGAAAACCACTTTTTCCGCATTGATGACGATGACGTGATCGCCCGTGTCCACATGGGGCGTGTAATCGGGCTTATGTTTCCCGCGCAAAATGGTGGCGATCTCCGTGGCCAGGCGCCCCACCGTTTGTCCGGCGGCATCGATCACGTACCACCGGCGCTTCACGTCCTCCTTCTTCTTCATAAAGGTCGTTTGCATGAATGACGTCCCTCCGACGTGTATATTCCAATCCGGGGCTCCGCGGGGTTGAAAACACCACGCTCATTGTACTGATCCGCCGCTGTCAAGTCAAGAAAATCGCTCCAGCGCCCGGTTCAGATCGGCCTGAGCGTAATACACCTCCCACAGGGTCAACCCCTTGGCCGGCACCGTGATTCCGGCCGCACGGCGGTCCCTCGCCTCCAGGACGTCGCGCAACGAACTCGGCGCGCGTTTGCCCAGTCCCACCTCGAGCAAGGTGCCGACGAGGATGCGAACCATTTGATACAAAAATCCGTTGCCGAACACGTACAGGTGAACCAGTGGGGACTCTTCCGCCAGGCGGATGGCATGCACGGTCCGGACCTTATCCTCCGCCGGGGTGCCCGACGAACAAAAACTCGTGTAATCATGAGTGCCCGTCAGTTCCCGGGCCCCTGCCGCCATCGCGCTCAAATCCAAGGGACGCGGTTCGTGCAGCGCATAGCGGCGAGAGAACACGTCGGGAAACGCCCCCCTGTCCACCGTATACCGATAACACTTCCCCACCGCCGAAAATCGGGCATGGAAATGCGGTGGCGCGGGCTCGATTTCCGAAACCACGACGTCCCCCGGCAATCGGTGAAACAGGACCCGTTTCAGGCGCGACCACGGCATCGGGCCCGACCACTCAAAGGTGATCACCTGGGCGCGGGCATGCACCCCGGCATCCGTCCGGCCGGCGCCGGCGATCCCAACGGGCCGCCCCGCCAAGCCGCTCAGACATTCTTCCAGCACCCCCTGCACGGTGCGCAAACCGGGTTGACGCTGGAACCCGTGAAAATCCGTACCATCATAGGCCACCGTCGCCCTGAGATTCACCCCGGCCCCCTCCTTTCCCGGGAAGGTTGCCCGATCCTTCCGGGCCGGCCGGGTCATACGGAAAACGAGGCTTGCCCGTGGCGGACAAACCTCGCCCACGTGTCGTTTTCCGGAAGATCGTTATTCGACCAATTCGAGATAAACCATGGGCGCGGCATCCCCCCGGCGCGGTCCCAGTTTCAGGATCCGCGTATAGCCGCCGTTGCGCTCCCGATAACGCGGCGCGATTTCACTGAACAGCTTCTGAATGACATCCTGGTTGGTCACCTCGTCCGCCGTCTCCTTATAGACAAACGAGGCCACCTGCCGGCGGGCGTGGAGATCCCCCCGCTTCGCCAGAGTGATCATCTTCTCCGCCACTTTGCGGACTTCTTTGGCCTTCGCCTCGGTGGTGCGAATGCGCTCGTACATGAACAGGTCGGTGACCAGGCTCCGAAACAGCGCCTTGCGCGCCGACGAATACCGTCCCAGCTTCCGGTACGACATGGCGTTCCCTCCTTCCGCCGGCCTTGGAACCTACTCTTCTTTCCGAAGAGACAGGCCCAACTCGGCCAGTTTCTCCTGGACTTCCTCCAAGGATTTGCGACCCAAATTCCGCACCTTCATCATTTCTTCTTCCGTCTTGGAACACAGCTCGGCCACTGTGTTGATTCCCGCCCGCTTGAGACAGTTGTACGAACGAACGGACAGGTCCAACTCTTCGATGGTCATGTCGAGCACCTTTTCCCGCCGATGCTCATCCCTTTCCACCAAAACCTCGCCGTTGCGCGGCTGGTCGGTCAGGCCCAAAAACAAAGACAGATGCTCGGTCAAAATCTTGGCACCCAGACTGACCGCCTCGTCGGGTTTGATGCTGCCGTCCGTCCATACTTCAAAAGTCAATTTATCGTAATCGGTCACCTGGCCGACCCGGGTGTTTTCGATACTGTAATTCACACGGCTGATCGGGGTGAAGATCGAGTCCATGGGAATCACGCCGATGGGTTGTTCCTCTTTCTTGTTCCGATCCGCCGGGACATATCCCCGTCCGCGGGAGGCCTTGATCTCCGCGTACAGGCGCGCTCCCTCGGCCAGGGTGGCAATGTGCAGATCGGGATTGAGAATGTCCACATCGGAATCGGCTTGAATATCCCCGGCCTTGATTTCCCCCTCGCCCTCGGCGTCGATGATCAGCGTCTTCTCCTCGTCGGAATGGATTCTCAGCGCCAGGCGTTTCAGGTTCAGAATGATTTCCGTGGTGTCCTCGACAACCCCGGGAATGGTCGAGAATTCATGGAGAACCCCGTCAATCTTCACCGACGTACAAGCGGCCCCGGGCAAAGACGACAACAGGATGCGCCGCAGGGCGTTGCCCAGGGTGGTGCCGTACCCGCGTTCCAGCGGCTCGATCACGAATTTGCCGTAGGTCCCGGATTCGTTGATTTCGACCGTTTCCAATCGCGGCTTTTCCATCTCTATCATCCACGTGACCCTCCTTCTCGACCATCTCCACAGTCCGGTCCAAGACGATCGGTCGGGTGCGGGCGGACATGGCCCACGCCCGGTATTACCGCGAATACAGCTCGACGATCATCTGTTCCTGTACCGGCGTGTCGATTTCGTCCCGGGCGGGCAGACGCAAAACCTTGCCGGATGCCGCGGCGACATCTCGGTCGAGCCAAGCGGGCGCTGCCTTGCTCTCGGCGGTCTCCACCAATTCCTTGATGCGGGGAGAATTGAGGCTCTTTTCCCGCACGGCCACGACATCCCCTTCCTTCAACTGGTACGAGGGGATATCGACCCGGCGGCCGTTCACCGTAAAATGACCATGGCGGACCAATTGCCTGGCTTCGGTCCGCGACGCGGCGTATCCGAGGCGATACACCACATTGTCCAGCCGTCGTTCCAACAGTTGAAGCAACACTTCGCCGGTGACGCCGTGCTGCCGGCTGGCCTCCTCATAATACCGTTGAAACTGTTTTTCCAAGACGCCGTACGTTCTGCGCGCTTTCTGTTTTTCTCGCAACTGCATGCCGTATTCGGACTGTTTCCGGCGGGCTTGGCCGTGCTGACCGGGCGCATAGGCGCGGCGGTCGATGGCGCATTTGTCGGAATAGCAGCGCTCGCCCTTCAGATAGAGCTTGATGCCTTCCCGCCGGCACAGTCGGCAAACCGGACCGGTATATCTTGCCATTCTAGTATAGACACCTCCTGATGAGTTGTATACCCCGGATCATTCGGGCACTCCGACCTCAGACCCGGCGGCGCTTGGGCGGCCGGCATCCGTTGTGCGGAATGGGCGTGACGTCTTTGATGAGATTGACTTCGAGACCGGCGGCTTGCAGGGAGCGAATGGCCGCCTCCCGTCCGGCCCCGGGTCCTTTCACATACACTTCCACCGTCCGCATCCCGTGTTCCATCGCCTTTCGGGCGGCGGATTCGGCCGCCATCTGGGCGGCGAAAGGCGTGCTCTTCCGGGAACCCTTGAACCCGACGTTCCCGGCGCTGGCCCAGGCAATGGCGTTCCCGGCCGCATCGGTGATGGTGACAATGGTATTGTTGAACGTGGACCGGATATGGGCGATCCCCGATTCGATATTCTTTCGGTCCCGGCGTTTGGTGCGGGCGGTGGTCGCCGCTCTGCGCTTCGGCTTCGCCATGGATTGAAATCCCCCTTTCGATCAGGTCCTCCGGATCACTTCTTCTTCCCGGCCACCGTCCGGCGAGGACCTTTCCGGGTCCGGGCATTGGTCTTGGTCCGTTGCCCCCGCACGGGCAATCCCCGGCGGTGGCGCAGTCCCCGGTAACAACCGATTTCTGTGAGCCGCTTGATATTGAGGGCCACTTCCCGGCGCAAGTCTCCCTCAACCTTGACGTGCTTGTCGATATAATCGCGGAGCCGCGCCACCTCTTCCTCGGTCAAATCCCGAACCCGAGTATCGGGATTCACCCCGGTCTCCCGCAGAATGCGGTTGGAAAGCGAGCGGCCGATCCCGTAGATGTAGGTCAGGCCGATCTCCACGCGCTTCTCCCGCGGGAGATCGACACCGGCAATACGCGCCATGCTCTCGACACCTCCTTCAGTGAATGGGATGGGCTCGTACACCCGCGGCTCTAGCCGCCTCAGCCCTGGCGCTGTTTGTGTTTCGGATTCTCACAAATGACCATCACGACACCTTTGCGCCGGATCACTTTACATTTTTCACAAATCGGCTTGACAGACGGACGGACTTTCACCATTCTCCCTCCTCTTCGTCGGCCCTCACGCCGGTTGCCCGTCCCACCCGTGGTCTCGGTCGGCCGGATGGTGCTCGGTCCCGTCATTTATATCGATAGGTGATGCGACCCCGAGTCAAGTCGTAAGGCGAAAGCTCCACCGTCACGCGATCCCCGGGAAGAATGCGGATGTAATGCATCCGGATCTTCCCCGACACGTGAGCCAGAATCCGGTGCCCGTTCTGCAATTCGACCCGGAACATCGCGTTCGGCAAGGGTTCAATGACGGTGCCCTCCACCTCGATCACGTCGTCTTTGGCCATCAATCCACTCCCCTTTCCGCGTTTCCGCCGTCTTGTTTGGTGCTCCCGGACCGCTCCCGGAGGAATTTCCGGAGGCAGTACCGAAGGTCGGCATCGGTCACCTTTCCCATTGTATGAAGACGCTCAAGGGCTTCCACGGCTCGCTTGCCCGTCGAGCGGACGTGACACACATTTTTCTTCTTCGGCCTCTCCACCGTCCGGCTCTCTCCGTCGGCCAGCCAGATCCACCGGTCCTCGAACCGGCCGATCACCACCATGAATCGGCCGGCCTCCCGTCCCTGTCGAACTTCCACGATGTCGCCGATTTCAGGCGCGCGATACACTCTCGCCACGGCGGCGTCACCTCGCTCACAGACGGGTCAGAATCTCCGGTTCCCCTTCGGTGACCGCTACGGTATGTTCAAAATGGGCCGCCAGCGAACCGTCGGCCGTCACCACGGTCCAGTTGTCCGCCAAGGTTTTCACATGATACGACCCTGCGTTCACCATCGGCTCAATGGCCAGAACCATGCCCGGTTTCAGCCTGGGGCCGTGGCCCGGCGGACCGAAGTTCGGAATCTGGGGATCCTCGTGCATGTTTTGCCCGACGCCGTGTCCGACATAATCCCGCACCACGGAGAAGCCGTGACCTTCCACATACATTTGAACCGCATGGGAAATGTCCGAAAGCCGGCGGCCCACCACGGCCTGCTCGATCCCCTTGTACAGGGCGGCCTCGGTGACCTCCAACAGACGTTTGGCCTCCTCGGTGATCGAGCCGACCGGAACGGTCACCGCGGCGTCGCCGTGGTACCCGTGATACTGGGCGCCGATGTCGATGCTGACAATGTCGCCGCCGGCCAGTTTGCGATCTCCGGGAATGCCGTGCACCAACTCTTCATTGACAGAAACGCAAATCGAGGCCGGATAGCCATGGTAGCCTTTGAACGACGGCGTCGCCCGGTTTTTGCGGATCACCTGTTCAGCGATCCGGTCCAACTCCCGGGTGGTGATCCCCGGCTCCACGGCCTTCGCCACCGCATCCAGGGCCAGGGCCACGATGCGCCCGGCTTCCCTCATCCATTCCAATTCCGCCTTCGACTTGCTCACAATCATGATGGTCGCCCTCGCAGGATTTCCCTAATTCGCCGATAGACATCATCGATGGGCTGTTCCCCGTCGACCCGGCGCACCAATCCTTTGGTCTCGTAATAGTCGAGCAACGCATCGACCTGGCGAAGATTCACATCCAGCCGCTTCCCCACCGTCTCCGGCGTGTCGTCGCTGCGCTGGTACAGCTCGCCGCCGCACGCATCGCAGACCCCCTCCTGCCGGGGCGGTCGGAATGCGACGTGGTAACTGGCGCCGCATCGGCGGCACACCCGCCGGCCGGTCAGGCGCTCGACAAGATTCTCCCGGGACACCTCCAGGTAGATGACATGGTCCAGGGCAGTGGAGAGGGATTCCAGGATCTCGTCCAAGGCTTGCGCCTGCGGGACCGTGCGAGGGAAGCCGTCCAGCAAGAAACCCTTCCGATACTCCGGCTTGGACAGCGTCTCGCGAACGATACCGATGGTGACATCGTCGGGGACGAGCTGCCCTTGGTCCATATACTGTTTCGCCCTCAGGCCCAATACGGTTCCCTCGGCCACGGCCGCCCGAAACATGTCCCCGGTGGACAGATGTTCGATCCCGTAATCCTTGACGATCCGCGCAGCCTGGGTCCCCTTTCCCGCTCCGGGCAGGCCGATGAATACAATCTGCATCCTCACATCCCGCCTTTCACGACCGAATAAAGCCGCGGTAGTGTCGTTGCAGCAGTTGGCTCTCGATCTGTTTCATGGTTTCGAGGGCCACTCCGGTGACGATCAGCAGCCCGGTTCCGCCGAAATACAGATTCAACCCGGTGAGGTCGCCGAACAGAATCGGCAAGACGGTCACCGCGGCCAGGAACAGGGCGCCGGCCAAGGTGATCCTGTTCATCACCCGGATGATAAACGCCTCCGTGGCTTTACCCGGTCGAATGCCCGGGATGAAACCCGAGTATTTTCTCATCTGGTCCGCCAGTTGCTGGGGGTTGATCTGGACATACGTGTAAAAAAACGTGAACCCGATGATCAACAGGACCTCCAAGACCAGATAAGTCGTCGATCGGTAGCTGAACACGGCCATCACCCAGTCGGCAAACCGGTGTCCCCGGAAGAATTGGGCAATGGTTGCCGGAAAGAGCAGCAGGGAGGTGGCAAAGATCACCGGAATGACGCCGGCGGCATTGACCCGAAGCGGGATGTGGGTCGTCTGCCCGCCATACATCCGCCTTCCGACCACCCGCTTTGAGTACTGCACGGGAATTCTCCGGACGCCCTGCTGGACAAAAATCACCGCCATGATCACGAGCACAATGCCCGCCAACATCAGAACGACTTTGACGATATTCAGGAAGAGCTGGTCCGGATGTTGGTAAAACCATGTTTGATAAACGGTGCGGACCGCGCCTTCCAGCCGGGCGACAATCCCCGCAAAGATGATGATGGAGATGCCGTTTCCCACGCCCTTCTCCGTGATCTGCTCGCCCAGCCACATCAATAATGCCGTCCCGGCCGTCAGCGTAATGGCGATCAGCGCATAGGTCCCGACCCCGGGATTGACGATCAAGCCCGGAAGCGTCCGGTTGAAGGAGATCGACAGGCCCACCGCCTGTATCAATCCTAACACCACTGTCAAGTAGCGGGTGATTTGCGCCAGGCGCCGCCTTCCGTGTTCGCCTTCTTTGGCCCATTCCGCGAACCGCGGGATGACATCCATGGACAACAGTTGCACGATGATCGACGCTGTGATGTACGGTGTGATACTCATCGCGAAAAGCGAGAAATTCTGCAGGGCTCCGCCCGAGAAGGTATTGAGCAATCCGAACACCGGATTCTCCCCGAGCTGTTTGAGAACCGAGGCGTTCACACTCGGCACCGGGATAAACGACCCGATCCGGAATACGGCCAGAATGCCGAGGGTGAACAACACTCGGTTCCGGAGGTCCCGGACCTTCCATATGCTCGCGATGGTCCGGAACATGTCAGATCACCTCGGCGGTTCCGCCGGCCGCCTGGATCTTTTCCACGGCCGACTTGGAGAACCCGTTCGCCTGAACGGTCAGGCTCACTTCGAGGTCGCCCTGTCCGAGAATCTTGACTCCGTCTTTTGCGCCCTTCACCAGGCCGGCTTCCCGGAGCCGTTCCAGGGTCACCACGGTGCCCGGCGCAAACCGGTTCAGCTTGCCGACGTTCACTTCAGCCCAATTCCTCTTGAACGGGGCGTTGCTGAATCCCCGCTTGGGCAACCGTCGGTACAGGGGTGTCTGGCCTCCCTCAAAGCCCGGGCGAACACCTCCGCCGGAGCGCGCCTTTTGTCCCTTGGTGCCCCGGCCGGCCGTCTTGCCCAGCCCGGAACCAATACCGCGGCCCACCCGTTTGGGCGCCTTCCTGGACCCCGGCGCCGGCTTGAGCTCGTGCAATTTCACCATTCACACCTCCTCTTCGTCCGTGGTTATTCGGCCAATTCCTCCACCCGCACCAAGTGGCCGACCTTCTTGACCATGCCCCGGATTGTCGGGGTATCCTCGTGAACCACGGTTTCCCGGATCTTTCGCAACCCGAGACTGCGAACCGTCGCCCGCTGATTCTCCGGTCGACCAATGGTGCTCCGCACCAGCGTAATGGCCAGTCGCGCCACGATCTCTCCCCCCTATCCCAGGATTTCCTGAAGGCTCCTGCCGCGAAGCCGGGCCACTTCTTCAGGCCGCTTCAGTTGTTTGAGCCCGGCGACGGTGGCGTTTACCATGTTCAGCGGATTATTGGATCCCAGAGACTTTGTCAGGATGTCCTTGACGCCGGCCAGTTCCAGCACCGCCCGGACCGGCCCCCCGGCGATCACGCCGGTACCGGGTGAGGCGGGCTTGATCAGAACCTTCCCCGCACCGAAATGCCCAACGACCTCATGCGGCACCGTGGTGCCCCGCAGCGGTACATGGAACAAATTCTTCTTCGCATCTTCCATTCCTTTTCGAATGGCATCGGGGACTTCCCCGGCCTTGCCCAAGCCCACCCCGACCCAACCGTTTCCGTCTCCGACCACCACCACGGCGCTGAAGCTGAAGCGGCGCCCGCCCTTGACCACCTTCGCCACCCGGT
>JASBVV010000007.1 GCA_029960885.1 Kyrpidia sp.
GGGGGACTGGGAGCGGATGGCCGAAGCCCATGCCCGGGTGATGTGGGCATTCGGGCTGCGACCGCGGGACAAAGTGTTCATCGGCTCGGTGTTCAGCTTGTACGTTGGCAGTTGGGGAGCTCTTGCCGGCGTGGAGAGGCTGGGGGCCGCGGCGTTCCCCTTTGGCGCCGGCCAGCCGGGGCAAACGGAGAAGGCCGTGCGATGGATGCGGGAAGTCAAGCCGTCGGCTTTTTACGGCACCCCGTCGTATGCGCTGTACTTGGCGGAAAAAGCGAAAGAACTCGGGATTGACCCACGGGAGTTCGGCATTCGCATCTTGTTTTTCTCCGGCGAACCGGGTGCGGGGGTCCCTGCCACCCGCAGGAGGATCGAAAGCACTTACGGCGGCATCTGTGTGGACACCGGGTCCATGGCTGAAGCGACGCCGTGGATGGCCAACGGGGAATGCGAGCATAGGCAGGGGATGCATATGTGGCAGGATATTGTCTACACGGAAGTCGTGGCTCCCGATACAAAACAACGAGTGGCTTATGGCCGGGAAGGGGTGCCGGTCTACACCCACCTCGAGCGGCAGGCGCAACCGATGGTGCGGTTGTGGTCGGGAGACCTTGCCTTGTGGACGGACGAACCCTGCCTGTGCGGGCGGCCATACCCCCGTTTCCCCAAGGGGATCTACGGCCGGGTGGACGATATGGTGGTGGTTCGCGGCGTCAACGTGTATCCGAGCGCCGTGGAAGACGTCGTTCGTTCGGTGCCCGGGCTGGGAGACGAGTTCCGGCTGGTGGTGTCCAGGGAAGGGATCATGGATGAACTGGCTGTCCAAGTGGAGATGAACACAAGTGCGCATGACGGTCCGGCGATCCTGGCCGACTCCCTTCGTCAGAAATTGAAAAGCGTCCTCGGCCTTTCGGTGCACGTCGAAGTGTTGCCGGGCGGCACCTTGGAACGGACCGAGTTTAAGGCCCGGCGAGTGGTGGACAAACGGAGAATGTAACATGCGGGCTGACGAGAGCTCGAGAGGGTCCTGAAAACGCGACCCGGGGTGGCTCTCATGAGGCCAAGACACCGGGCGCAAGTTCGGCCCGGTGTCGCATTTTCAGCGGGTCTGAAGCCAGTGGAGCAGTCCCATGGCGTTCAGATCCATATCGGCGTCCAGGACGGTGTCGTCCTTGGGCAGACCTACCGTTTGTTTCATATCGTCCAAAACGAAGGATTTGAGGTGCCCGGCCATCTCCTGCCAAGTCATGTTTGGACGATACACGTTTTCGGTCAGGTGGGCAAAGGCGTCCACCAGCCGCTCGGTTTCCCTGAAGACGCGCTCGACATCGGTGCTGACACCGAAGTGGCCGTGATAAACCTTTGCGGGATTGAGGGAGCGCAACAGCTCCACCGATTCGTGCGTGGCCTTCGGGTCAAAATCGGTGGGGGTCGTTGTAGGCAAAATGTAATCTTGTTCGAGGCCGGTCAGTTCTTTGTGGTACCGGATCCCTGCGGTGTCCCCGGTGAAGATCCCTCTGCCGCCGGAATCAAAAATACTGACGTGGTGTTTGGCGTGTCCCGGGGTGTGATAAAAGTTCAACGTTCGATCGCCGAGATCCAATGATGCGCCGTGCTCGACGGCCAGTATGCGATCCGCGGGAACCGGAAGGACTACTCCGAACAACTCTTCCAGACGGTCGCCGTAGACGGCCCGGGCGCCGGCGATCAGCCGGCCGGGATCGGCGAGGTGGCGTGCGCCCCGGGGATGCACCACCACTCGAGCACGGGGGCACAGTCTGACGAGGCTTCCGGCACCGCCCGCGTGATCGAGATGAATATGAGTGACGATGATGTAATCCACCCGGTCCGGCGATATGCCCGCCTGCCGGAGTCCATCGGTCCATTGCGGCAGGGAAACGCTTCCCCCGGTTTCGATGACGGTGTTCCTGGGCCCGGGGATGATGTAGCATCCGGTGCGGCCGGAGAGCCCGCGTTCCATCAGGTCCGCCATATAAATGCCGTCGCCGAGATCGATCAGTGGCCGGCTCAAGGAGCAAGACCCCTTTCTCTTTTGGAATCATGGATGGTATGTGTGATTTTTTCCATTGTACCACGCCCGCTCCGTCCGGTGCCGAGCCGCATCCGCGCCGGCTGAGGGCGCGAACTCCGACCTCAGGCGGGCCGGTGGCTCGGACCGGACGCGGTATAAGCGGGTTCGGGCACCGCCTTGGCCCGGGTATACCTGGAAATGTTCAGCAACATTCCTGAAGCGGCCAACTTGATCAGCAGGGAACTCCCTCCGTAGCTGATGAACGGCAGCGGCACTCCGGTGACCGGCAGGATGCCCGTTACGGCACCCAGATTGACAAAGGCGCTCAGGCCGACCATGGCGGTGATGCCCCCGGCGACCAGAGACAGAAATCGATCCGGCACGCGCAGCGAAATCCACAACCCTCGCCAAATGTACAGGCCGAACAGGGCGACCAGCGCCATGGCCCCCACCGCACCGAGCTCTTCGGCGATGACGGCGAAAATAAAATCGGTGTGGGATTCGGGCAACCACAGGTATTTTCCCACCCCGTAGCCCAGACCGCGGCCGAACCACCCGCCCGAAGCAAAGGCATAAAAAGCCTGGATGATTTGGTAACCGTCCCCGTGGGGATCTCGCCAGGGATTCAGGAACACGGTGAGCCGAGACAACCGATAGGGCTCGAGGAGAATCAACAGGCCGATCCCCGAGGCGCCCGCCGATACCAGGCCGGCCAGATGGCGGAGCGGCGCGCCGCCCAAAAACAGAAGGCAAAAGACCGTGCCCATGACGATCATGCCGGTTCCCAAATCCGGCTCCAGCATGATGAGCGCAAAGATGATCAGCGTGATCGCCAGGGGAGGGAGCACCCCGGTTCGAAACCGGGTGAGGTGGTGTTCATTTTTATCCAACAAATACGATCCGTACAGGATGACCGCCAGGACGGCCAACTCCGACGGCTGCAGGCTGACGGGCCCCAGATCCAGCCACCGGCGGGCACCGTTGACCGATGTCCCGATGTGGGGGATCGCCACGGCGATCAGAAGCAACACGCTGATCATAAAAAGCGGCTTTGCCATGCGGTGCAGTCCCCGGGCGCTTTGCTGCATGAAAAGCAGCATGACGACAAATCCCAAACCGGCCCAGATGCATTGCCGGATGAAAAAGTAGGAGGCGCGCCCGAAATCGGTGAACGCGGTGACGCTGCTGGCACTGTAGACCATGGTCAGGCCTCCGCTCACCAAGCACAGGATGATAAAAAACAACAAGAAATCCGGGCGGTGTCGCTGCATCTTCGCCCCCCCCTTCCCACCTTCTGTCTCTACACATTCGACGCCCGGTTATGGAGTTCCTGTCGTTTGTCCCCCTTTTCTCGCCTGCCGTATAATGGTGTCAG
>JASBVV010000069.1 GCA_029960885.1 Kyrpidia sp.
TGAACTCGGCATCGCGAATGAATCCTTCCTCTTTCAGGATGTTCGCGATGGCACGTTTCACATTGGACGCCGGGATCTCGACCTTTTCATGCCCGACCAAGTTGGCGTTTCGAATGCGGGTCAACATGTCGGCAATCGGATCGGTCATCACCATGGCGGTACCCTCCCTCCTGAACCCGTGAGACTGGTTTCAACATCAACTTACCAACTCGCCTTCTTGACCCCCGGCAGGCGGCCTTGATAAGCCAGCTCGCGGAAGCAAATCCGGCAAACTCCGAACTTGCGCAGCACGGCGTGCGGCCGGCCGCACAGTTGACACCGGGTGTAGGCCCGGGTCTTGAACTTCGGCCTGCGCTGTGCCTTGGCGATCATCGATTTTTTGGCCACGTGGCGCACCTCCCCCCTGTGCTGGTCGATCAGCTCGCCCGAAAGGGCATGCCCAATTGCGCCAACAGTTCCCTGGCCTCTTCGTCGGTGCCGGCCGTGGTGACAATGATCACTTCCAGCCCGCGAACCTTGTCGATTTTATCGTAATCGATCTCCGGAAAGATCAGTTGCTCCCTGAGCCCGAGACTGTAGTTGCCGCGCCCGTCGAATGCCCGGGGCGATACACCGCGGAAATCCCGCACCCGGGGCAGCGCGACATTGAACAGCTTATCCAGAAAATAGTACATCCGTTCTCCGCGAAGGGTGACCTTTGCACCGATGGGCATTCCCGCCCGGATCTTGAAACTGGCCACGGATTTGCGCGCCCGGGTGACAATCGGCCGCTGCCCGGTAATCGCCGTGAGGTCATCCACGGCGGCGTCCAACGCTTTGGCGTTCTGTACCGCTTCCCCCAAGCCGATGTTCAAAACCACTTTTTCAACCTTGGGAACCTGCATGATGTTTTTATAGCCGAATCTCTGCATCAACGCCGGGACCACATCTCGTTTGTACCGTTCCAACAGTCGAGCCGCCACGCGCCCACCCCCCCTTTCACCGTCATTTATCGAGGATCTCGCCGGATTTCTTGGCATACCGGACCTTCTTCCCGTCATTCAGGATCTTCATGCCCACCCGGGTGGGTTCCCCGGTTTTGGGATCGACGATCATCACGTTCGATACATGCAACGGCGCCTCTTTCGAAAGAATGCCGCCCTGGGGGTTTGCCGGATTGGGCTTGGTATGGCGTTTCACCATGTTGATTCCTTCCACCAACACCCGCTGTTTTTTGGGATAGGCGGCCAATACCCTGCCTTTCTTGCCCTTGTCCTTGCCGGAGATCACCACCACCAGGTCTCCCTTTTTAATGCGCATCTTGGCCTGAGCCACTCCACCGCACCTCCTTTACCTCTCTGCCGGAGATCGGCCCCGGGCCGTCGCCCGGCGAGGTTGTCCGGTCACAGGACTTCCGGAGCCAAGGAAATGATTTTCATAAAATCCCGGTCGCGCAATTCCCGGGCCACGGGTCCGAAAATTCGCGTCCCCCGGGGACTTTTGTCATCCCTGATGATGACGGCGGCGTTTTCGTCGAATCGGATATAACTCCCGTCCTGCCGGCGGACGCCGCGTCGGGAACGAACGATCACCGCCTTGACCACGTCGCCTTTTTTGACAACGCCGCCAGGCGTTGCGCTTTTCACCGAAGCGACGATGATATCCCCGATATTGGCCGTTTTCCGGTTCGAGCCGCCCAGCACCCGAAAACACATGATCTCTTTGGCGCCGGAATTGTCGGCCACCACCAATCTGGTTTGCGGCTGAATCATCCCAGGCCCTCCTTCCTCTCAACCGTTGATTTCCGGCCGTTTGCCGGTCCCGGCGATCGGTCCGGCCGCATCACATGACCTCGGACCTCTCAAGGATTTCGACCAACCGCCAGCACTTCTCCTTCGACAGCGGACGAGTCTCCATGATCCGGACCACGTCGCCCACCCTGGCCTCGTTGTTCTCATCGTGCGCCTTGAACTTTTTCGTCCGTTTCACTGTCTTGCCGTACAGCGGATGGGTCACCGTCTGGACCACGGCCACCACGATGGTTTTGTCCATCTTGTCGCTCACCACTTTTCCGATCCGGACCTTGCGCCGACCTCTTTGCTCGCTCACTTCGCTCCCCCCCTTCCGCCTCAGCGGATCCCCAGTTCCCGTTCCCGAAGAATGGTTTTTGCCCGGGCGATATCCTTTTTCACCTGGCGGATACGCATGGGATTGTCGAGTTGCCCGGTTGCCAGTTGAAACCGCAGATTGAACAGTTCTTCTTTGAGGTCGTTGACTTTACTTTGGATTTCGTCGTCGCTGAGGTTCCGCAAATCCTTAGACTTCATGGCCGTCACCACCCATGTCACCCCGGGTCACGAACTTCGTCTTGATCGGGAGTTTGTGAGAAGCGAGCCGCATGGCTTCTTTGGCGACCTCTTCGGGGACGCCGGCCAGTTCGAACAGAATCCGTCCCGGCTTGACCACGGCCACCCACTGTTCCGGAGAGCCTTTCCCGCTCCCCATCCGGGTTTCCGCCGGCTTTTTCGTCACCGGTTTGGCGGGGAAGATCTTAATCCACACCTTACCGCCGCGGCGGATATATCTGGTCATGGCGATACGGGCCGCCTCGATTTGCCGGTTGGTGATCCAAGCCGGTTCCAGAGCCTGAAGCCCGTATTCGCCGAACGCGATCTCATTGCCGCCCTTCGAGCGTCCCTTCAGGCGCCCGCGATGTTCTTTCCGGTGTTTGACGCGCTTGGGCATGAGCATGGTTACTTGCCCCCTTCCTCTCCGCTCTTCTCCCCGTTCCTGTCTCCGCGGACCGGGAGAACTTCACCGCGATAGATCCAGACTTTCACGCCGATCCGCCCGTACGTGGTGTGGGCCTCCGCCAGCGCGTAGTCGATGTCGGCGCGCAGAGTGTGAAGAGGAACCGTGCCCTCGGAATATCCCTCGGTGCGTGCGATTTCCGCTCCCGCCAGCCGTCCGGACACTTGGATTTTCACACCCTTCGCCCCGGCCCGCATGGTGCGCTGGATGGCCTGTTTCATCGCCCGCCGGAACGCCACCCGCCGTTCCAACTGGGAAGCGACGTTCTCCGCGACCAGCTTCGCGGAGAGTTCGGGAGATTTCACCTCCGCGATGTTGATGTGGACGCGCTTGCCCGTCATGTGTGTCAAGGCGGTGCGCAGCGCCTCCACTTCGGTCCCGCCTTTGCCGATCACCATCCCGGGTTTGGCCGTGTGAATGGTGATATTGACCCGGTTGGCGGCCCGCTCGATTTCCACCGCCGCCACCGCGGCATCTTTGAGCCGTTTGAAGATATACTCCCGGATTTTCACGTCCTCCAGGAGAAGCTTTCCATATTCCTTCTTCCCGGCATACCATTTCGATTCCCAGTCACGAATGATTCCGATGCGCAGGCCGACCGGACTGACCT
The DNA here is from genome assembly GCA_029960885.1 of Kyrpidia sp. Taxonomy (GTDB): domain Bacteria; phylum Bacillota; class Bacilli; order Kyrpidiales; family Kyrpidiaceae; genus Kyrpidia. Next base: position 3,401 of record JASBVV010000069.1, read on the forward strand.
TTTGCCCCATGCAGTTCTATCCCTCCTTTTTTTCACTGACGACGACGGTAATGTGGCTGGTGCGCTTGAGGATCCGAAACGCCCTCCCCTGCGCGTGCGGCTGAAACCGTTTCAGGGTCGGCCCCGGATCGACGCAAATCTTGCTGATGTACAGGCGATCCACGTCCATGTCATAGTTGTGCGCGGCATTGGCCACGGCCGACCGCACCACTTTTTCCACCACCGGCGAAGCCGCTTTGGGCGTGTGTTTTAAAATGGCCAGCGCCTCGCCCACCGATTTGCCGCGAATCAAATCGACGACCAGGCGGACTTTGCGCGGCGCAATGCGAATGTACCTCGCCACCGCTGTCGCTTCCATGTCGTCCCCTCCTTCCGGCATCCCCCGTTATCGACTGCGGGACGATTTTTCGTCTCCGGCGTGTCCTTTGAACGTTCTCGTCGGCGCGAACTCCCCCAGCTTATGCCCGACCATGTCCTCGGTGATGTATACCGGCACGTGCTTTCGCCCGTCGTGCACCGCAATGGTGTGACCCACGAATTGCGGAAAGATGGTCGATCGCCGGGACCACGTTTTGACCACTTTCTTCTCGCCCTTGGCGTTCATCTCCTCGATCTTTTTCAAGAGATGGTCGTCGCAAAAGGGACCTTTTTTCAGGGACCGGCCCATCGTCGCCAACCTCCTTTCTCTACCCTGGGGATGTGCTCACTTCTTCTTCCGGGAACGGACGATAAATTGATCGCTCGGCTTGTTCTTTTTCCGGGTTTTCTTGCCGAGGGTCGGCTTGCCCCAAGGACTGACCGGCGCCTTGCGGCCGATGGGAGACCGTCCTTCACCGCCGCCGTGGGGATGGTCCACCGGGTTCATGACCACGCCGCGCACGGTGGGTCGGCGCCCCAACCATCTGGACCGGCCCGCCTTGCCGATACTGACATTTTCATGATCCAGGTTGCCGACCTGCCCGATGGTGGCCCGGCAATCGAGGCGGATCAGGCGCACCTCACCGGACGCCAGCCGCACATGGGCGTAGCTGCCTTCCTTGGCCAGCAACTGGGCCTCGGCTCCCGCCGCGCGGACCAGCTGACCTCCGGCACCGGGTTTCAACTCGATGTTGTGAATCACGGTGCCAACCGGAATGTTGGCGAGGGGCAGCGCGTTGCCCACCTTGATGTCCGCATTCGGCCCCGAATAGATCGTGTCGCCCACCGACAGGCCGTGCGGAGCGAGAATGTAGCGTTTCTCCCCGTCCGCGTAATGGATGAGAGCGATGTACGCGGAGCGATTCGGATCGTACTCGATCGTGGCAACGCGACCGGGAATGCCGTCTTTATCGCGCTTGAAGTCGATGATCCTGTACTTCCGCTTGTTGCCGCCGCCCCGGTGGCGCACCGTGAGCCGTCCCTGGTTATTGCGGCCCGCGTGTTTTTTCAGGGTGACCACCAGGGACCGTTCCGGCTCGGTCGCCGTGATCTCCTCAAAGCCGGGCACCGTCATGAAACGCCGCCCCGGGGTGGTCGGTTTGAACTTCTTAATGCCCACTTACGCTTCCTCCTTTGTCGCGAATAGCCCCTGACGGCGGAGTCACGCGCCCTCAAAAATTTTGATTTCTTTGGAGTCCTCCGTCAGGGTGACCACCGCTTTTTTTCTCGAGGCGGTATATCCCGTGTGCCTGCCGTACCGCTTCTTCTTGCCCGGGACACGGATGGTGTTGACTTTGGCCACCTTCACGTCAAAAATTTGTTCGATGGCTTTTTTGATCTCCACTTTGTTCGCCCGCGGATCCACGAGAAAGGTGTACTTGCGAAGGGCCATCTGGTCGGTGCTCTCTTCACTGACCACGGGTCGGAGGATGATGTCGTACGGGCTCTTCATTTCGCGAACACCTCCTCGATCCGCCCCACGGCGTTCTTTGTGACGATGAGATGATCATGATGCAGCAGATCGACAACATTGATATCCGTCGCCGGCAGGTATTTAACCCCTGGAATGTTCCTGGACGAGAGGTATACCGCCCGATTGAGGCCCTCTCCGACCACCAAGGCCTTGCCGGGCACCCGCAGGTTCGCGAGAATGCGGACCATCTCTTTGGTCTTCGGCACGTCGAGCTGCAGGGAATCAAGCACGATCAACGTCCCGTCGCTGACCTTCGAGCTGAGGGCCCCGCGGATGGCCAGACGGCGCAGCTTCTTCGGCAGCCGAATGGTGTAATCCCGAGGTTGGGGACCAAAGACCGTTCCGCCCCCCACCCATTGCGGCGCCCGGATACTTCCTTGTCTGGCTCGACCGGTTCCTTTCTGACGCCATGGCTTCCGTCCACCCCCGCGCACCAAGGCGCGGTTTTTGGTCGCATGGGTCCCCTGGCGCGCATTGGCGAGTTGGGCCACCACCGCCTGGTGTAAAACGGCGGGCTTCACGTCCGTTCCAAACACTCTTTCGGAAAGCTCCATTTCCCCAACCTGTTCTCCGGCCGTGTTGTACACCAAAACCTTCGGCATCGGACTCTTCCTCCTTTCCCTTGGAAATCACTTCACGGTCGCCTTGACCGCCGAACGCACCGTGACAAAACTGTTCCTCGGCCCGGGAATGGCTCCTTTCACCAGGAGGAGGTTCCGCTCCGGATCGACCGCCACGACCTCCAAATTCTGCACGGTCACACGTTCCCCGCCCATGCGGCCGGGGAGCGTCTGCCCCTTGAACACCCGGTTCGGCGCAATGGAGCCGAGGGAGCCGACACCCCGGTGGTATTTCGAACCGTGAGCCATCGGACCCCGGGCTTGGTTGTGCCGTTTGATGGCCCCCGCGTATCCCTTGCCTTTGGAGATTCCGGAGACGTCCACCAGTTCCCCGGGAGTGAACACATCCGCTCTCAGTTCTTGGCCGACTTCATATTGACCGAGGTCCACATCGCGGATCTCCCGGATGTATTTCTTCGGGGCAGCCCCCGCTTTCGCGGCATGGCCGGTTTCAGGCCGATTCGCCCGGCGGCCTTTTTTGTCGGCAAACCCCAGTTGGATCGCTTCGTAGCCGTCGACGTCCGCCGTTTTCTTCTGCAATACGATGCACGGTCCCGCTTCGATCACCGTCACCGGAACCACTCGACCGTCGTCCCGGAACACTTGGGTCATACCCAGTTTGCGCCCGAGAATGCCTTTCATCGTTCCACCTCCTCGACCTTGCGGAAATCGTCACAGCTTGATTTCAATGTCGACGCCCGACGGAAGATCAAGCCGCATCAGGGCGTCCACCGTCTGGGGCGTGGGATTGACGATGTCGATCAGCCGCTTGTGGGTCCGCATCTCGAATTGCTCCCGGGAGTCTTTGTACTTATGAGGCGCCCGCAGGATCGTGATCACCGACCGCTCCGTGGGCAGCGGCACGGGCCCGGAGACCCCCGCGCCGGACCGTTTGGCCGTCTCGACGATTTTTTCCGCCGACTGGTCGAGAATGCGGTGGTCGAACGCTTTGAGGCGGATGCGAATCTTTTGTTTCGCCATATGAGTATCCCTCCTTCGTCGCCCAATCATTAGGACCTACTCCGCAAAAATTCCCCGATTGGTGCCCATATGGCGCGGCACATCGGCAACCTTTTGCATCATCGCAGCGAATGGCCAACAGTCAAAATTATACTATAAAGCCCTCCATGAACTCAACCTACGCTTCCTTTTTGCCGGCAGGAAAAAGTCGGGCCCGAAGGCCCGACCGATTCTCTGACCTGACGGTTATTGCAGGATCGCCGTGACAGCCCCGGCGCCCACCGTACGGCCGCCTTCCCGGATCGCGAAGCGGGTGCCTTCTTCCAAGGCGATCTGGCTGATCAATTCCACTTCCATGGTAACGTTGTCACCGGGCATCACCATCTCCGTCCCCTCGGGCAGCTTCACCACGCCGGTGACGTCCGTCGTCCTGAAGTAGAACTGGGGCCGGTATCCGTTAAAGAACGGAGTGTGTCGCCCGCCCTCCTCCTTGGTCAGCACATACACTTGAGCCCGGAACTTGGTATGCGGCTTGATGCTGCCCGGTTTCACCAACACCTGGCCCCGTTCCACTTCTTTGCGATCCACGCCGCGGAGAAGGGCCCCGATGTTGTCACCGGCCACCGCTTCGTCAAGGAGCTTGCGGAACATCTCCACACCGGTCACCACGGTTTTCTTCGGCTCCTCCCGCAGTCCGACGATTTCCACTTCGTCCCCCACTTTCACCCGCCCGCGTTCGACCCGGCCCGTGGCCACCGTTCCGCGCCCGGTGATGGTGAACACGTCCTCCACCGGCATCAGGAACGGTTTGTCAACTTCGCGTTCGGGAGTCGGAATGTATTCGTCGACGGCGCGCATGAGCTCTTCAATCTTCTCCGCCCACGGCCCGTTCGGATCCTCCAGCGCCTTGAGCGCGGAGCCGCGGATCACCGGGATCTCATCCCCGGGGAACTCGTACTCGTTGAGCAGGTCCCGGACCTCCATCTCCACCAACTCGAGGAGTTCCTCATCATCGACCATGTCGCACTTGTTCAGGAACACGACAATGTACGGCACGCCCACCTGCCGCGCCAACAGGATGTGTTCCCGGGTTTGGGGCATCGGCCCGTCCGCGGCCGACACCACCAGGATGGCACCGTCCATCTGTGCGGCACCGGTGATCATGTTTTTCACGTAGTCGGCGTGTCCAGGGCAGTCGACGTGGGCATAGTGCCGTTTCTCGGTCTCATATTCCACGTGGGCGGTGTTGATGGTGATGCCCCGCTCCCGCTCCTCGGGCGCCTTGTCGATCTCGTCGTACTTCGTGGCCTGGGCCCGGCCGTACTTGGCCAGAACCGCCGTGATGGCCGCCGTCAACGTGGTCTTGCCGTGGTCGACGTGACCAATGGTCCCAATGTTGACATGGGGCTTGGTGCGCTCAAACTTTTGTTTCGCCATGGGTCTCAACTCCTCCTGGTTGATGATCGCTTGGTGAAAATCATTCGCCTTTGGATTTGGCAATGATTTCTTGGGCCACGGATTTGGGCACTTCTTCATAACTGCTGAATTGCATGGTGTAGGTACCGCGGCCCTGGGTACGCGAACGAAGATTGGTCGCGTATCCGAACATCTCGGCGAGCGGGACATACGCCCGGATCACCTGGGCGCCCGACCGGGCCTCCATTCCTTCAATGCGGCCGCGGCGGGAATTGATGTCGCCCATGATGTCGCCCATGTACTCCTCCGGCACGATCACTTCCACTTTCATGATCGGCTCGAGAAGATACGGATCCGCCTGGGAGGCACCGGATTTCAGCGCCATCGACCCGGCAATCTTAAAGGCCATTTCCGACGAGTCCACATCGTGGTACGAACCGTCCACCAGCGCGGCCTTGATATCGATCAGCGGGTAACCGGCCAGCACGCCGTTTTGCATGGCCTCCTGGATCCCCTCGTCGACGGCGGGCACGTATTCCTTGGGGACCACTCCGCCCACGATCTTGTTCTCGAAGACATAGCCCTGACCCCGTTCAAGGGGCTCAAGCTCCAGCCACACATGGCCGTACTGACCGCGTCCGCCCGATTGTCGCACAAACTTCCCTTCGACTTTGATCTTCTTGCGGATGGTCTCCTTGTAGGCCACCTGGGGTTTGCCGACATTGGCCTCCACCTTGAATTCCCGTTGCAATCGGTCGACGATAATCTCCAGGTGCAATTCGCCCATGCCGGCGATGATGGTCTGACCGGTTTCCTGATCAGTGTAGGTCCGGAACGTGGGATCCTCTTCCGCCAGCTTCTGTAAGGCAAGCCCCATCTTATCCTGGTCCGCCTTGGTTTTCGGCTCGATGGCCACCTCAATCACCGGTTCGGGGAATTCCATCGACTCCAGAATCACCACGTTCTTGTCGTCGCAGAGGGTATCCCCGGTGCTGGTGTCTTTCAGGCCCACCGCCGCCGCAATGTCACCGGCGTACACCGCATCGATATCCTCCCGGTGGTTGGCGTGCATCCGGACGATCCGGCCAATGCGCTCCCGCTTGTTCTTGGTGGAATTCAGCACATACGACCCCGATGTCAGCGTCCCGGAGTAGACCCGGAAGAACGCCAGTTTTCCGACGTAGGGATCGGTCATGATCTTGAACGCCAACGCCGAGAAGGGCTCGTCGTCATTGGAGTGGCGCTCCACCTCCCGCCCGTCGGGAGTGGTGCCCCGCACCGGAGGGATGTCGATCGGCGACGGCAGAAAATCGACGATGGCATCCAGGAGCAGCTGAACCCCCTTGTTCCGGTAGGACGAACCGCACAGCACCGGAACGATCCGCCCCGTCACCGACCCCGTCCGCAAGGCGGCTTTGATCTCGTCGACCGTGATCTCCTCGCTCTCGAGGTATTTCATCATCAGGTCCTCGTCGATCTCGGCCACCGCCTCCAGCAGATTCTGCCGGTATTCCTCGGCGCGCTCCCTGTATTCGGCCGGGATCTCCCGAGCCTCGCTCCGGGTTCCGAGATCATCCAGGTAATAATACGCCCGCATGGCGACCAGATCGATGACCCCTTCGAACGTATCCTCCGCTCCGATGGGAAGTTGAATGGGGACGGCATTGGCTCCGAGCCGCTCTTTCATCTGGCCGACGGCACGGTAAAAATCCGCGCCGATAATGTCCATCTTGTTCACGTACGCGATGCGCGGAACGTGATACTTGTCCGCCTGGCGCCACACCGTCTCCGACTGGGGTTCCACGCCTCCTTTGGCGCAAAACACCCCCACTGCTCCGTCCAGCACTCGCAGGGAGCGCTCCACTTCAACCGTGAAGTCCACGTGTCCGGGTGTATCAATAATATTGATGCGATGCCCCTTCCACTGGCACGTGGTCGCGGCGGAGGTAATGGTGATCCCCCGTTCCTGCTCCTGGACCATCCAGTCCATGGTCGCGGCCCCTTCATGGACTTCGCCGATCTTGTGCACACGCCCGGTGTAAAACAGAATGCGCTCGGTGGTGGTCGTCTTGCCGGCGTCAATGTGGGCCATGATTCCGATATTGCGCGTCTTCTCCAAGGGGAATTCCCTCGCCATCCCGTGTTCCCCCTTTCCCCTGAAATGGGTCACTCATGCCGGCCCTCCGGAATCCACGCGCCGATCCCTCCCGATCGGCATTGAGCGGACCGTTCGCCGGCGTTACCATCGATAGTGAGCGAAAGCTTTATTCGCTTCCGCCATGCGATGGGTGTCTTCCTTTTTCTTGACCGCACCGCCGGTTCCATTGGCGGCATCGAGAATCTCGTTGGCCAACCGTTCTTGCATCGTCTTCTCACTGCGTTCTCGAGCATAGTTCACCAACCAACGCAGCCCGAGGGTGATCCGCCGTTCCGGGCGGACTTCCACCGGAACTTGGTAGTTGGCGCCGCCCACCCGCCGCGCTTTCACCTCGAGGACAGGCATGGTGTTTTTCACCGCCTGCTCGAACACCTCGAGGGGATCCCGCCCGGTCCGTTCCCGGATCAAATCGAAGGCACGATAGACGATCCGCTGGGCCAGGCCCTTCTTGCCGTCCAACATCACCTTGTTGATCAGGCGGGTCACCAACTTGCTGTCATAAATCGGATCCGGCATGACATCGCGTTGGGGCACCGGTCCCTTTCTCGGCATGTCTCCCCCTCCTTCCCCATTCTTTCCCAAGTTCGATCACTTCTGCTTCGGCCGTTTGGCGCCGTACTTGGATCGGCCCTGCATGCGGTCCTTCACGCCCGCCGAATCCAGAGTCCCGCGCACAATATGGTAGCGCACCCCGGGAAGATCCTTCACGCGTCCGCCGCGCACGAGAACCACCGAGTGCTCCTGGAGATTGTGCCCGATGCCCGGAATGTAGGCCGTGACTTCAATGCCGTTGGTCAAGCGAACCCGGGCGTACTTCCGCAGCGCCGAATTCGGCTTCTTCGGCGTCATGGTGCCGACGCGAGTGCATACGCCGCGCTTCTGCGGGGACGGCAAATCCGTTTCCTCTTTCGTGAAGGTGTTATATCCCTTCAACAGAGCCGGTGCCGTCGACTTTTTCTCCACCATCTTGCGCCCTTGACGCACCAACTGGTTGATGGTCGGCATACCGACACCTCCTTCCCGCGTTCCAATATCCCCAGGCGATTCCCCCAGCTCGACGCCGGACCCGCAGCACAAAAAGATTCCGGCCAGATCGCGGCGCCCGTCGTCCGGACGACGGGCGCGCCGCCCCTCACGGCCCCGCCTCGATCACGGCGGCCGCCGCCGCCCCGACGTCGATTCCGCAGGCCTTGCCGAGATGCTTCATGGAGTCCACCCATACAAGGGGTACCTGTTGCTGCTGGCACAAGGCAATGACGCGCGCCACCACGTGCCGGTCGGCGTCCTTCGCCACGTAAACCTCCAACGGCGTTCTTTCTTCCAATGCTTTCACCGTTTGATTGGTGCCGATGACGATCCGTTTGGCGCGCCTCAACCGGTCATAAGGCATCCAATCGCCTCCTTAGACGCCGGCCGTGGACACACTCAGATATATTAGCATCGGGCCGGAACCGGTGTCAACTTACACACCATCATTCCGTGACCGTTTCCGCCTCGGCCCCCTCTTCCCATTCCGCCTCGTTCTCCTCGGCGACCGGCTCGGCCACCTGTTCTTCTTCCAGAGTCAGACCGCGATAACGGGCCATCCCCGTTCCGGCCGGGACCAGTTTCCCGATGATCACATTCTCCTTGAGCCCCAGGAGCCGGTCGACCTTTCCTTTGATGGCCGCATCGGTGAGCACCCGGGTCGTTTCCTGGAACGAAGCGGCGGACAGGAACGAATCGGTCTCCAGAGACGCCTTGGTAATCCCGAGAAGGGCCGGCCTGGCCAGCGCCGGCTCCTTTCCGGCGGCGAACGCATGCCGATTGGCCTCCTCGTAATCTCTCAGATCCACATAGGTGCCCGGGAGGAGATCGGTATCCCCGCTGTCCACGATCCGGACCTTGCGGAGCATCTGCCGGATCATCACTTCGACGTGTTTGTCGTTGATGTCCACGCCCTGAAGCCGGTACACCCGCTGCACCTCACGCAACAGGTAGTTCTGCACCCCTTTGAGGCCCTTGACCCTGAGCATATCCTTGGGGTCGACCGACCCTTCGATGAGCTCATCCCCCGACTCGACCTTCTGTCCGGCGCTCACCCGAATCCGGGAACCATAGGGAACCGCGTAGACTTTGGTCTCCTTTTCCCCCGCGATCTCGATCTCGCGCTTGTCCTTGCCGTCCCGGATATCGACCACGGTGCCGTCGATCTCGCTGATCGTGGCCTGGCCCTTGGGGTTTCTTGCCTCAAACAACTCCTGCACCCGGGGCAACCCTTGCGTGATATCGTCCCCGGCGACACCACCGGTGTGGAACGTTCGCATCGTCAATTGGGTCCCTGGCTCACCGATGGACTGGGCGGCAATGATTCCGACCGCTTCCCCGATCTCCACCATTTTACCCGTTGCCAAATTGCGGCCGTAACACCGGACGCACACCCCGTGCCGGGTCCGGCAGGTCAACACACTCCGAATGACCAACTTTTGGATGCCGGCCTCGACGATCACCCGGGCCTTCTCCTCATCAATCAGCTCGTTGCGGCGCACGATGATCCCGCCGGTCCCGGGATGCCGGACATTCTGGAAAGCCACCCGCCCGTTGATGCGATCGAACAGATCTTCGATCACCTCCCGGCCGTCCCGGATCTCATCCACTTCAAAGCCTTTGTCCGTCCCGCAATCTTCTTCCCGCACGATCACATCCTGGGCCACGTCCACCAAGCGCCGGGTGAGATAACCCGAGTCGGCGGTCCGAAGCGCCGTATCCGCCAAGCCCTTTCGGGCTCCGTGGGTGGAGATGAAGTATTCCAGAACGGTAAGGCCCTCCCGGAAGTTCGACTTGATCGGCAGCTCGATGATTCGTCCGGAGGGATTGGCCATCAACCCCCGCATCCCGGCCAACTGCGTGATCTGCGACACGTTACCGCGGGCCCCGGAGTTCGCCATCATGTAGATCGGGTTAAAGCGATCCAGAGATTTCATCAACACCTCGGTCAGATCGTCCTTCGCCTTACCCCAGATCGAGATCACCCGGCTGTAGCGCTCATCTTCGGTGATCAACCCCCGCCGGTACTGACCTTGGACCACCTGAACCTTCTTCTCGGCCTCCGCCAGGATCTCTTCCTTTTCATCGGGAACCGTGATGTCCGCCACGGAAATCGTAATTCCCGCCTTGGTCGAGTACCGGAATCCGAGTTTTTTGATCCGGTCCAGGATCACCGCTGTCTCAGTCGTCCCATATCTGCGAAAACACTCCGCGATGATGGATCCCAGAAACCCTTTGACCACCGCCACCGCGTCATCCGCCGGCTGTCGGCGAATCCGCTCGGCCACATTGATCCCTTTCTCGTAAATGAAGTACCGGTCCGGCGTTCCCTTCAGCAAGTTCTCCTTGCTCCCGGTGTTGATAAATGGAAAATCCGCCGGGAAAATCTCGTTGAAGATCACTTTGCCCACGGTGGTCATCAACAATGCCCGCTGCTGCTTCCCGGTGAACGAAGTCTTCTTCAATGAGGCGGCCGGCAGGGCGATACGGCTGTGCAGATCGACGAATCCTCGCTCGTAGGCGGCGATCGCTTCGTTCGGGTCGGAGAATACCCGCCCTTCCCCCATTCCGCCTTCCCGCTCAATGGTCAGATAGTAGCTGCCAAGGACCATATCCTGGGTCGGCGTCACCACGGGTTTCCCGTCTTTCGGATTCAAGATGTTGTGGGCCGCCAACATCAGAATCCGCGCCTCCGCCTGGGCTTCCGCGGACAGCGGCACATGGACCGCCATTTGGTCTCCGTCAAAATCGGCATTGTACGCGGTGCACACCAGCGGATGCAGCTTGATGGCCCTCCCTTCGACCAAAACCGGCTCAAACGCCTGAATCCCCAGCCGGTGCAGCGTCGGGGCCCGATTCAGCAGCACCGGATGTTCCCGAATCACATCTTCGAGCACATCCCACACTTCCGGGGAAACCCTCTCCACCTTGCGTTTGGCGCTTTTGATGTTGTGGGCCAGCCCTTTGTTGACCAACTCTTTCATCACGAAAGGTTTGAACAGCTCCAGGGCCATTTCCTTGGGCAAGCCGCATTGGTACATCCGCAACTCCGGCCCGACGACGATCACCGAACGCCCCGAGTAATCCACCCGCTTGCCGAGGAGATTCTGCCGGAACCGCCCCTGCTTCCCCTTCAGCATATGGGAGAGCGACTTCAGCGGTCGATTCCCGGGCCCGGTCACCGGCCGGCCCCGGCGCCCGTTGTCGATGAGGGCGTCCACCGCCTCTTGAAGCATGCGCTTCTCGTTCTGGACAATAATGTCCGGCGCCCCCAAGTCCAGCAGCCGTTTGAGCCGGTTGTTTCGGTTGATGACCCGCCGGTAAAGGTCATTCAGGTCAGAGGTGGCGAACCGCCCTCCATCCAACTGCACCATGGGCCGGAGTTCCGGCGGAATCACGGGCAGCACATCGAGAATCATCCATTCCGGCCGGTTTCCCGATTGGCGAAACGCCTCCACCACTTCAAGCCGTTTGATCGCCCGATTGCGCCTTTGCCCCTGGGCCGTCCTGAGCTCTTCTTTCAGCTGTTCCGCCTCTTTGTCCAGATCGATTTCCTGGAGAAGCTTTTTGATCGCCTCGGCACCCATACCCGCTTCAAAGGCATATCCGTACTTGTCGCGGTAGCTGCGGTACTCCTTTTCGGACAGCAACTGCTTCTTCTCCAGAGGCGTGTCTCCCGGATCGGTCACCACATACGAAGCAAAGTAAATGACCTCCTCCAGGGCCCGCGGAGACATATCGAGCACCAGCCCCATCCGGCTGGGAATACCCTTGAAATACCAAATATGGGAGACCGGAGCCGCCAGCTCGATGTGGCCCATCCGCTCCCGGCGGACTTTGGCCCGGGTCACCTCCACCCCGCACCGGTCGCAGACCACCCCTTTGTACCGAACCCGCTTGTACTTGCCGCAGTGGCACTCCCAGTCCCGGGTCGGCCCAAAAATCTTCTCGCAAAAGAGGCCTTCCTTTTCGGGTTTGAGCGTGCGGTAATTGATGGTTTCAGGCTTCTTGACCTCTCCGTGCGACCACGAGCGGATCTTTTCCGGCGACGCCAGGCCGATCTTCATGAACTCGAAGTTGTTGACGTCCA
>JASBVV010000070.1 GCA_029960885.1 Kyrpidia sp.
CCATCTGCCGATTCGGATCCTCCGGGCGAATGTCCCCGGTCGCCGCCCGTCGCTCGCGAAGCACCTCGCGGCGGGACAGGTTGATCCGTCCCTGGGCGTCGATCTCGGTCACCTTGACGTCGATGTCGTCGCCGACGTGAACGACATCCTCGGTTCGCGCCACCCGTTCTTCGGCCAATTGGGAGATGTGCACAAGCCCTTCTTTTCCGGGAAGGATCTCCACGAACGCTCCGTACTTCTCCACCCGCGTCACCTTGCCGTGGTACGTCTGCCCGACCTCCACGTCACGAACGATGCCTTCAATCATCTGCCGGGCCCGTTCGCC
>JASBVV010000071.1 GCA_029960885.1 Kyrpidia sp.
GCGGGCCACATCGGCCACCTCGGCGAAACGCCCGGCGAGTTCCCTCTTCAGGCTTTCCGCCCCCTGCTTTTTCTGCGCCACCACCCACAATTGACCCTCTTCTCCCAGACGGGTCGCCGCCTCGGCCAAGAGGCGATACACTTCGCTTTTGCCCGTCCGGATGGGCGGGTTGCAATACACCCGGTCAAACCGCCGGTCGCCCAGGGCGGAGAATCCGTCGCTCACCAGGACTTCCACCCGGGAGAGGCGGAGCCTTCGCGCATTTTCCTTGGCCAACTCCACCGCCCGTTCGTTGACGTCGACCATCACCACCCGGATCCCGGGATTCAGAAGAGCGGCGGCAATGCCGATCGGACCGTATCCGCATCCCAGGTCCAAAACGTCACCCCGTTCCGGTACGTCCATGGCCTCGATCAAGAGCCGGGTTCCATAATCGATCCGGCTTCGGGAAAACACCCCGGTGTCCGTCATCAACATCACGTCAAGCCCTCTCACTCGCATGGCCACGGCCCTGCGGTCCGAGGGAGCCGCCGGCCTGGCAGCAAAATACTGATCCGCCATCCCGATCCCTCCCGGTTGCACCACGAAAGCAAAACCTGCCCGGACACCGCTGACCCGGGCAGGATCGACCACCATACAGACGCTTATTTGAGCTCGACGGAAGCACCGGCCTCTTCCAGCTTTGCCTTCAGGGCTTCCGCTTCCTCCTTCGAGATCTTCTCTTTGACCGGTTTCGGCGCATTGTCCACCAACTCCTTGGCCTCTTTGAGGCCCAGGCCGGTGATCTCGCGCACGACTTTGATCACGTTGATCTTGGAAGCGCCCGGGGCGGTGAGGATCACGTCGAATTCCGTCTGTTCCTCCACAGCTTCCGCCGCCCCACCGGCCGCGCCGCCCATCACCGCCACCGGAGCCGCCGCCGTCACTCCGAACTCCTCTTCGATGGCTTTCACCAAATCATTGAGTTCCAGCACGGACATCCCTTTGATCGCTTGAATAATGTCTTCTTTCGTCATCCTGGATTCCCTCCCGAATTCCTCGTGATCAAGCCTCGACGGGAGCGCCGCCGCCCGCCGATTCTTTATGCTCGGCAACCTGTTTCACCGCGTAGGCGAAATTGCGCATGGGCGCCTGCAGAACGCTGAGAAGCATCGACAACAAGCCTTCCCGGGGCGGCAACTTCGCCAGGGCATCCACACCGGCCGCATCCACCAACCGCCCCTCGACCAGCCCTCCCTTAATTTCAAGGGCCTTGTGATCTTTGGCAAACTCACTCAAAATCTTGGCCGGCACCACCACGTCTTCGAACCCGAACGCAATGGCCGTCGGGCCGACGAGGTGTTGATCCAACACCTCGGCCTGCGCGGCCCGGGTCGCCCGGCGGGTCAACGTGTTCTTGACCACTTTGTAATCCACTCCGGCTTCCCGGAGCCGTTTGCGCAACTCCGTCATCTCCGCCACATTCAAACCGCGATAATCGGTGACGATGGCCGCCTTGGCCTCGCGCAATTTGGCCGCGAGCTCCTCGACAGCCTGCACCTTTTCCTGCCGTACCGCCATTCCCCGCACCCCCTCTTTCCGCACTCCGTCGCCGCGAATCATCCCACGAAAAAAACCTCCGCAGGCGGAGGCGACACATGGCTGTCCGGGAGCGCCGGTCCCCGGCCGTTCCCGCGACCATATGGTTTCGCCTCGGCAGGATGATTAAGTGCTCCGGCACCCCTGCTGTCTGCGGCGTCACGGAATGCGGTTATATGATCCGTTGAACCGGTCCCTTCCAAAGCTGCCAACGGGCCGATTCCCGTGGCCTGAAAGGCGCTTGGGCGCCTGCCGTCACTGGACTCCGGCGGCGATCCTGGCCGGGTTGACCCGAATCCCGGGACCCATCGTCGAGCTCACCGCGACCCCCCGCACATACTGTCCCTTGGCCGCGGCCGGCTTGGCCTTTTGCAAGGCATCCATCAACGCATGGAAATTATCCACGAGCTGTCCCGTTTCGAACGATATCTTGCCGATCGGCGCGTGCACATTGCCGGCCTTATCCACCCGATATTCGATCTTGCCGGCCTTGATCTCCTGGACGGCCCGGGCCACATCGAAGGTGACCGTGCCCGTCTTCGGATTCGGCATCAATCCCTTGGGCCCGAGGATGCGTCCCAGCCGGCCCACTGAACCCATCATATCCGGCGTGGCCACCGCCACATCAAAATCCAACCATCCTTGCTGGATTCGCGCAATCAGATCGTCGTCTCCGACGACATCCGCTCCGGCCGTCTCGGCTTCCTTGGCTTTTTCGCCTTTCGCGAACACCAGGACCCGAACCGTCTTGCCCGTGCCGTGGGGCAATACCACGGCACCCCGGACCTGCTGATCCGCTTTTTTCGGGTCGACGCCCAGGCGAACCGCCACCTCGACCGTCTCATCAAACTTCGCTTTGGCCACCTGCTTGACGAGCGACAGGGCCTCTTCCGGATCGTAAAGGCGATCCGGATCGATCTGCTTGACCGCTTCCGCATACCGTTTTCCGACCTTGGCCATGTGCCAAACCCCCTTCGTGGTCCTTTCGGCGCATACCTCCCACGATGTCCGCTCAATCTTCCACGGCAATTCCCATGCTCCGGGCGGTGCCTTCAATCATGCGCATCGCGGCTTCCACCGATGCCGCGTTCAAATCCTGCATCTTCATTTCCGCGATCTCCCGTACTTTCGCCCGCTTGACCACCGCCACCACTTTTTTGTTCGGCTCCCCGGAACCTCTTTCGATCCCCGCCGCCTTCTTGAGCAGGTCCGATGCGGGCGGGGTCTTGGTTTCAAAGGTAAAGGACCGGTCCTCGTACACCGTGATGACCACAGGGACGATCATCCCGGCCTGGTCTGCCGTCCGGGCGTTGAATTCCTTACAGAACCCCATGATGTTCACACCCGCCTGGCCCAGGGCCGGTCCCACGGGCGGCGCCGGCGTCGCCTTTCCGGCAGGAATCTGCAGTTTCACTACTTTGATGACCTTTTTCGCCAACGACTCTCACCTCCTTCGCGGAACCCCCCGCCGCTCAGATCTTTTCCACCTGGGAAAACTCCAACTCCAGCGGCGTATCCCGACCGAACATCGAGACGAGCACCCGGACTTTCTGCTTTTCGGGATAGACCTCCTCGATGCTGCCGACAAAGTCGGTGAAAGGGCCGTCCACCACCCGAACCGCATCCTTGACGTGAAGATCGACGCGTTCCCGCGGTTCATCCATCCCCATCTGCTTGAGGATCGCCCGAACCTCGGCCGGATGGAGCGGAATCGGCTTCGACCCCGCCCCGGTGGAACCCACAAATCCGGTCACTCCCGGTGTGTTTCGGACGACGTACCACGAGTCGTCGGTCATGATCATCTCCACCAGAACGTACCCGGGGAACACCTTCTTCATGACAGCCCGTTTTTTGCCGTTCTTCGTTTCGATCTCTTCTTCGGTCGGCACCAACACGCGAAAAATCTTATCCCCCATATTCATGGACTGGACGCGCTTTTCCAGGTTTGTCTTGACTTTGTTCTCAAACCCGGAATAGGTGTGAACGACGTACCACCGCTTTTCCAATTGTTCCATCGGAATCCCGGGCCCGAAGGCCCAACCCCCTCTGCGGTTGTGGTCCTACCTCGTCCCCAGCCCGATGGCGTTGAGGAACAAGGAAAACAGAAGATCGAAGAGATAGATCAGAACGGCCATCACCATCACCGTGGTGATCACGACGATCGTGTAGCTCACCAACTCCTGTCGATTCGGCCAGCGGACCCGCTTGAGCTCCCCGACCACATCCCGAAAATACCCCACGATTCGGGATGAGCCATTGCGCAAAGCCTCGACAAATCCCATCGTCGACCTCGCCGTCCCCGGCTTCACCGGGTCTCGCGGTGCAGAGTGTGTTGATTGCACCAACGGCAGTACTTCTTGAGTTCGAGCCGGTCCGGATTGTTCTTTTTGTTCTTGCGCGACACGTAATTTCGTTGCTTGCATTCCGTGCACGCGAGAATGATGTTGACGCGCAACCGTGACACCTCCAGGGAATGGCCCGATTATCCAGCCGTATACCCCAAATACTCTATCACAGGCGGATTATCGTGTCAACCCGACCCGGCCGGGCCGACCGGACGCTCACCCCCGTACACGCCTCGCGCGACGTGGTTCAGCACTTCACCGCCGGCTCAGGACACGCTGGTCCCGACGTTGCGCACTTCCAAATACCTCTCCAGCTTCCGTTTCACCCGCTGGAGCGCGTTGTCGATGGACTTGACGTGACGCTTCAGATCCACTGCGATCTCCTGGTATGACCGACCGTCCAGATACAACATGAGCACCTGGCGTTCGAGATCGCTCAAGATCTCCCCCATCTTGATCTCGATGTCATCAAACTCTTCTTGATTGATAATCAATTCTTCCGGGTCAGCCACCCGGGTGCCCGAGAGGACATCCAGCAGCGTGCGATCGGATTCTTCGTCATAGATGGGCTTGTCCAACGAAATGTAGGAATTGAGCGGAATGTGTTTCTGGCGGGTCGCCGTTTTGATGGCCGTGATAATCTGGCGGGTAATGCACAGTTCGGCAAACGCGCGGAACGAGACAAGTTTATCCGTGCGAAAATCCCGGATCGATTTATAGAGACCGATCATGCCTTCCTGAACGATGTCTTCCCGGTCCGCTCCGATCAGAAAATATGAACGCGCCTTGGCGCGCACAAAGTTTTTGTATCGATGAATCAGATATTCCAGGGCCTCTTCGTCCCCGTCCCGAACCCGATCTACCAAATCCTCATCGGAGAGTGATTGGAACTGAAGGCCTTTTGACAACACCACTTCGGACTGGTGGGCCAATGCACATCCCTCCGACCAAGGCTGC
>JASBVV010000072.1 GCA_029960885.1 Kyrpidia sp.
GCCATCACTGCGTGCCCGCGGTCCAGTATGGCAAAAATGGTCGTTCCATGCAACCGGCTCACCAAAGTCCCCCCTTACGCCCGGGGATGGGCGTGAAGATATACCTGAAGCAGCCGCTCCCGGGTGGTGTGCGTGTAGATCTGGGTCGACCGCAGGCTGGCGTGTCCGAGGAGCTCTTGCACGGCCCGCAGATCGGCCCCGGCGTCGAGCAGATGCGTGGCAAATGTGTGCCGCAGAACGTGAGGGCTGATCTTCCGATAGGAGGCCACCCGGGCCATGCAACGGTCCACAATCCGGCGAACGCTTCGGTCGGTGAGGCGGCCTCCCCGGTAATTCAGAAAGAGCGGATCCCATGGGTGGGGCGCTCTGCCGCCCAACTCCGGCCACCCCGACTCCAAGTAGCGCTTCAATGCGAAAGCGGCCGATCGGCCGAACAGGACATACCGCTCTTTGCCTCCCTTCCCATGGATGAGGGCGGTTTGTCCCGCCAAATCCACCTCACCCACCTGAAGACCCACCGCCTCGCCGACCCGAACCCCCGTGGCGTACAGCCATTCCAGCAAAGCCCGATCCCTTAGCCCGAGCGCCGTCCCCTCATCCGGGACGGCCAAGAGATGAAACACCTCTTCAACATCCATAAAATTAGGAATTCTTTTCTCCTGCTTCGGCGTGGCCACCGGTCCCAGGGGGGTCTCGGCGACCACGTCCTCACGGATCAAAAAACGGTACAGGGTGCGATAAGCGGACAACATCCGCGCCACCGATCGCTTTGACAATCCCCGCTCCCACAGTTCCGCCAAAAAATCGCGAATCCGGATCGGCGTGAGATCCGTCCACCCGCCAATGCCCCGTTCCCGCATCCATGCCAGCAGTTGGGCCACATCTCCCCCATAGGCCCGCACCGTCCGCGGCGACAACCGCCTTTCGGACTCCAGATACCGGATAAACCCTTCCACCGCCGACTCGCTACTGGAAAGATCGGTGCTCACGGCCATCCTCCTCCATCCGGCTTGATCCTCCCCGGTTCAACCGGTGCACCGCGATAAATCGCTCGAGCGCACCCAGAGCCCGCTCGCTGACGGCGAGATACCGCTTGGCCTTGTCGCGGATACGCCGGTCCAGCGGCGGAATTAACCCGAAGGTCGCATTCATCGGCTGAAAATGATCCGGATCCGCTTCGGTGATGTAACGCGCCAAACTCCCCATGGCCGTCTCCGCGGGCCACACCAAAGGAGGCTCCCCCTTGGCCAGACGGCCGGCGTTGATCCCGGCAATCAGACCCGAAGCGGCCGACTCCACATACCCTTCGACACCAGTGATCTGCCCCGCGAAAAACAGGGTCTCACGTCGACGGGTCTGGTAGGTCGGCCGAAGCAGTTTCGGCGAATTCATGTAGGTGTTCCGGTGCATCACCCCATACCGGGCAAACTCCGCATGCTCCAGCCCCGGGATCAGTCGAAAAACCCGGGCCTGTTCCCCCCACTTCAAATGCGTTTGAAACCCCACTATATTATACAGCGTCGCCGCCGCATTATCCTGCCGCAATTGCACCACCGCAAAAGGCCGCTTTCCCGTTCGAGGGTCGGTGAGTCCCACCGGTTTCATCGGCCCGAACAACAATGTCCGACGCCCGCGTTTGGCCATGATCTCCACAGGCATGCAGCCTTCAAAATACACCTCTTTTTCAAACGAGTGCAGAGGGGCCGTCCCAGCGGACACGAGCGCCTCATAGAAACGGTCGAACTCTTCTTCCGTCATCGGACAATTGACGTACGCCGCATCTCCTTTGCCGTACCGGGACGCCACATAGACTTTCTCCCAATCGATGGATTCCCTCGTGACCACCGGCGCCGCCGCGTCGTAAAAATACAGGGACGCTTCGCCGGTCCAGCGCGCGATCGCCCGGTGCAGCTTCTCGGAGGTCAAGGGGCCGGTGGCCACCACAGCCGGCCCCTCCGGGAGATCGGTCACTTCCTCACGAATGATCTCAATCAGGGGATGGGATTCGAGTCTTGCGGTCACCGCAGCGGAAAACGCCTCGCGATCCACCGCCAGTGCCCCGCCCGCGGGCACCGCGTGGCGGTCGGCCTCTTCGAGGATGATCGACCCCAATCGCCTCATCTCTTCCTTTAATAACCCGACGGCGTTCGTCAATCCGGCCGCTCGCAAAGAATTGCTGCAAACCAACTCGGCGAACCGATCCGTGCGGTGAGCCGGCGTGGGGACGGCCGGCCGCATCTCAAGCAACCGCACCGCCACCCCTTGACGGGCAATCTGCCAGGCCGCCTCGGATCCCGCAAGTCCCGCGCCGACCACTGTGACCCGCTCCACCGCCTTCACCTCCTACATGGATTCGACCACCGAACGGTGTCCAAGCGCCTCGGCCCCTCCGTTCTTGTCCCGAGGTTTTCCTTTAAACCCGCACTGGCCATTGCTGCATTGGATCGTCTCTTTATCCTTCGACCGCCGGCTCACCAGAAGACTTCCGCACGAAGGACACGTTTCCCCCGTCGGTCGATCCCAAAGCACGAATTCGCAATGGGGATAGTTTTTGCACCCATAGAACAACCGTCCCCGTTTCGCACGCCTCTCCACCAAGTCTCCGCCGCACTTGGGACAGGGTACACCGATCGATTTTAAAACCGGCTTGGTGTTTCGGCACTCGGGAAAACCGGGACAGGCGAGGAATTTCCCGAACCGCCCGTGTTTGTAAACCATCTTCCTTCCACATTTTTCACAGATCTCGTCCGACTCCTCCTCCTCGAGATGAACCTGTTTCATGGCCTTGTCGGCGAGATCCAGCTGTTTTTGAAATTCCTGGTAGAATTCCTCCAACATCTCCACCCAGTTCACACGACCCTCACCCACTCCGTCCAAGCGCTCTTCCATCTGGGCAGTGAATTCCACATCGATGATCTCCGGAAAAAATTCTTTGAGCAAGTCCACAACCACTTCTCCCAGTTCCGTGGGAACGAACCGCCGGTCCTGCAGCACCACGTATCCCCGTTTCTGAATGGTTTCCAAAGTCGGGGCATAGGTGCTCGGGCGTCCGATTCCGAGTTCCTCCATGGTTTTCACCAGCCGGGCTTCGGTATACCGGGGCGGAGGTTGGGTGAAATGCTGTTTCGGTTCAAGGGCCGGGTCAGGCAGCGACTGGCCTTGGCGCAGGTCCGGCAGATCCCGGTTTTCCTCCTCCTTGGCGTCGTCCTCCCCCTCGACGTAGAGCGTCATGAACCCGGGAAATTTGATCTTGGACCCCGTGGCGCGAAACAGGACGTCTCCCGCACGGATGTCCACCGCCATGGTGTCCAGAACGGCAGGAGCCATCTGACTGGCCACGAATCGCTCCCAGATCAATTTATACAGCCGGTACTGATCCCGATTCAAATAGTCTTTCACCGTATCGGGATGCCGGGCGACCTCGGTGGGGCGGATCGCCTCGTGGGCATCCTGGGCACCGGACCGCGACTGATACTGTTTGGCTCTGTTCGGGACGTAATCGCCCCCGTATTGCCGTTCCACGTACGATCGCGCCTGCTCCTGCGCCACCGGGGACACCCGGGTGGAGTCCGTCCGCATGTAGGTGATCAGCCCCACACTTCCTTCTTTCCCCAATTCCAGTCCCTCATACAATTGTTGAGCCACAGACATGGTCTTCTGCGCCCGGAAATTCAGTTTGCGTGCTGCCTCTTGCTGGAGACTGCTGGTGGTGAACGGCGCCGCAGGATTGCGGCGGCGTTCGCTCTTCCTCACGTCGGCGACGGCAAAAGAACGGCCGCGCAGCCGGGAGAGAATTCCCTGAACCTGCTCTTCGCTGGTCAGATCGACTTTCTCTTCGCCGATGCCGACAAATTTGGCCTCAAACGTACGTCCGTCCATCTCGAAGCAGGCCGTGAGGGTCCAGTATTCCTCGGGCTTGAATTCGCGAATTTCGCGTTCCCGGTCGCACACCAGCCGAAGGGCCACCGACTGCACCCGGCCGGCGCTGAGCCCCTTGCGGACCTTTTTCCACAGCAGCGGGCTGATCTTGTATCCGACCAGGCGGTCGAGGATGCGGCGGGCCTGCTGGGCATTGACCAAATCCCGGTCGATGGGCCGGGGATGGGCAAACGCTTCCTGCACCGCCTGTTTGGTGATTTCGTGAAACACGACCCGACAGGGTCCGTCCGGATTGACGTCGAGATAGTTCGCCAAATGCCACGCAATGGCCTCCCCTTCGCGGTCCGGGTCGGCCGCGAGGTAGACCCGCTGGACTTTCCGGCTCGCCTCGCGAAGGGATTTGAGAACATCGCCCTTCCCCCGAATAGTAATGTAGTGCGGGGTGAAATTGTGCGCGATGTCCACGCCCAATTGGCTTTTGGGCAGATCCCGGATATGGCCCATCGAGGCTTTCACCATGTATTTTTTCCCGAGATACTTGCCGATCGTTTTCGCTTTAGCGGGAGATTCCACGATGACGATGGACTCGGACACGGCGGATCTCCCTTCTGCCCCTCAGACGCCGGCCGGCTCGGCAGACTGGCCCTCTACCGGCGGCGCTCCGGCCGGCGGTGGCGGCATCGGCTGTAAAGTTTAGCCTCATGGTCGCGGCATGCGCCGTTTGTCAATCGGAAGGGTGTAGCGGCCGCCGGGCAGGCGCCGGACCCAGCTGGAGCTCGTGAGCGCTGGCGGCGCCGTGGCCCCCGCGATGAAACCCGCCACCGGTTTCGTCATGTTGGCCTTGATCCACTCGGCCGCCTCTTCTTCCGCGGTGCCTCCGATTTCTCCGATCATGACCACCGCATGGGTATCCGGATCGTCATTGAACATCTTCAACACATCGATAAAGTTTGTTCCGTTAACCGGGTCGCCACCGATTCCTACCGCCGTGGACTGCCCGATCCCCCGGGTGGACAACTGGTGAACCGCCTCATAGGTGAGCGTTCCGCTGCGGGACACCACGCCGACATGTCCCGGTCGATGGATGTAGCCGGGCATGATTCCGATCTTGCACTGGCCGGGCGTGATGACCCCGGGGCAGTTCGGGCCGATGAGCCGGGTCTTCCGCCCTTCCAGGTAACGCTTGACCTTCACCATATCCAGGACCGGGATCCCTTCCGTGATGCAGATGACCAATTCCACTCCGGCATCCGCCGCCTCCATGACGGCATCGGCCGCAAAGGCCGGCGGCACATAGATCACCGAGGCATTGGCCCCGGTCTCGCGGACCGCCTCGGCCACGGTATCAAATACAGGCACTCCTTCGACGGTGGTTCCGCCCTTGCCGGGCGTCACACCGGCCACGACCCGGGTCCCGTACTCCAGCGCCTGTTTGGTGTGGAATAGACCCGTGGCTCCCGTGATTCCCTGGGTCACAACTTTTGTATTGCGGTCGACCAATATGCTCATTCCAAGTCCTCCCCACCGTCATTGAACCAATGACACGATTTTCTCCGCCGCGTCGGCCATGGAGTCGGCCGGCACAATCTTCAGACCGGACTCCGCCAGGATCTTCTTCCCGAGATCCACATTGGTGCCCTCCAGCCGAACGACGAGCGGTCGATCAAGCCCCAATTGTCGCGCCGCTTCCACAACCCCGTTGGCAATGACGTCACACTTCATAATGCCGCCGAAAATATTCACCAAGATCCCCTTGACCTTATCATCCTGAAGAATGATTTTGAAGGCTTCGCTCACCTTTTCCGTGCTCGCGCCGCCGCCGACGTCCAAGAAATTCGCCGGTTCACCGCCGTAATATTTGATGATGTCCATGGTCGCCATGGCCAGTCCCGCCCCGTTGACCATGCACCCGATGTTTCCATCCAGGGCAATGTAGCTCAGGCCGAATTTGGCCGCCTGCTGCTCCCGGGGATCTTCCTCGTTCGGGTCCCGGAGCTCCAACAGCTCGGTATGGCGGAATAAGCCGTTGGCGTCAAAATTCAGCTTCGCATCCAGAGCCAGGACGTTTCCGTCCCCGGTCACCACCAGGGGATTGATTTCCGCCACTGAGCAGTCCTTGTCGACGAACGCCCGGTACAACCCGGACATAAATTGAACCGCCTTGTCGACCAGCGGCTTCGGAATATGGATGGCATAGGCCAGTTTTCGCGCTTGAAAGGGCAGAAGGCCGACGGCGGGGTCGATCATTTCCTTCACAATTTTCTCGGGCGTTTTGGCGGCCACCTCTTCGATTTCCGTGCCTCCTTCCTCCGAAGCCATCATGACCACCCGTCCCGAACCCCGATCCACCACCAGACCTATGTAGTATTCCTTTTGAATATCGGTCAACTCTTCAATCAATAACCGGTTGACCACTTTTCCTTCCGGTCCGGTTTGGTGGGTCACCAGGGTGGAGCCCAGGAGCTGTCCGGCGTACTCCCGGACCTGTTCCAGGGATTTCGCCACTTTCACCCCGCCGGCTTTTCCCCTGCCTCCCGCGTGAATCTGGGCCTTGACGACCGCTCGGCCGCCCAGCTCCTCGGCGGCCCGAACCGCCTCTTCGACACTGAAGGCCACCCGCCCGCGAGGGACGGACACCCCGTACGCTTTGAGGATTTCTTTACCCTGATACTCGTGAATGTTCATTCGTGATCCCCCTTTACGACAAAATCCCGGGGAAGGACGGCCGTCCGGCGTCGTCCGCCGCCCCGGCCGGTGTCGACAGTCTACCGCTGTTGCCGCTCACTTTCGTGCCGAACCCGCCTCCGGCACAGATCGCAGATGTAAGTGCCGCCCTCCTTGACGGCGCGCAGTTGATCCGCCTGTTGCCCGGAAACCGGGATACTCCGACCGCACAACAGACAGCGAATCACATATTCTTCCACCCCGACCGCCTCCCGCCGCAGGTTCCGGTTCCGGCACTTAGTATGCGCCGACCTGTCCGTTCCAACCGGAGACATGCTCCCTTTCAAAACATAGACCATTCTCGCCGGAAAAACAATTCCTCCTTCGTTGTCGCAATCGCCGGCCCATTCAAACTTCCAGCCCGCCGACGGCTCGCCGGCACGCTGGAGGAATGATGGGTCTCCGGTTTATCGTGGGACGGTTCCCACCGGGGCGGGGCGATCCATCGGGTAAAGATTCGCCAATTTGGCGATATCCACGTTCCCGCCGCTGACCACCAAGACGACCTTTTTCTGACGGACGGGCAACAAACCTTCGAACAGCGCGGCCAGACCCACGGCTCCCGCGCCTTCCACCAGCATCTTCGTTCGCTCCAAAAAGGCGTACATGGCCCGCAGAATCGCCTCGTCCGAGACGGCGACCACATCGTCGACAAACTTCTGGATGTGGTGGAACGTCAACTCCCCCGGGGACTTCACCGCAATGCCGTCCGCCACTGTGGCAATCTGTTCCAAGGTCACTCTCTTCCCTTCCCTCAGCGACTGCACCGTGGAGGCGGCCCCGGAGGCCTGCACACCAAACACTTTTGTTTTCGGACGAACAGTTTTGATCGCCGTCGCGATCCCGGCGATCAGACCCCCGCCGCCCACGGGCACCACCACGGCATCCGCGTCAGGCAATTCCTTGAGAATTTCCAATGCGAGGGTCCCCTGGCCGGCCATGACCTGCAAGTCGTCAAAAGCATGGATAAACGTGCCGCCCTTTTCTCGACACAACTGTTTGGCATGGAGATGGGCATCATCATACGTCGCGCCTGCCAATTCGACTCGGGAACCGTATCCGCGGGTGGCGGTGATCTTCGCCTCCGGCGCTCCCTCGGGCATCACGATGGTGCACGGAGCCCCGAAGCGGG
Organism: Kyrpidia sp.; assembly: GCA_029960885.1. Classification (GTDB taxonomy): domain Bacteria; phylum Bacillota; class Bacilli; order Kyrpidiales; family Kyrpidiaceae; genus Kyrpidia. The sequence goes on from JASBVV010000072.1 coordinate 7,736, forward strand.
ACGCGGCCAAAGCCACGCCTTGGGCGTGATTGCCCGCGGATGCGCTGAAAATCCCCCTGGCCCTGGCTTCCGCGGAGAGACTCGCCACTTTGTTGTACGCGCCCCGAACCTTGAATGCCCCCGTTTTTTGAAGGTTTTCCAATTTCAAGTATATCTGGTTGTTGCACATGCGGCTGAACGTCTGGGACTGTTGCAACGAAAAATGATGAATCACCGGGTCCAGGCGCACCGCCGCCTCCCGAACATCCTCTAGGGTCAGGCAATCCCCAACTCCCACACCTCCCGACGAATGTCAAACCAATTAGAAAAGCCCGCCCCGTCAGGGGCGGGCCTAACCCGCGGTACCACCCTGTTTGACGGCCGTACTTGCGGCCGTCCACTTGCGCGTTCCGTAGCGCCCGACCACGACGCTCGGCCCCTGTAACGCGAGGACGCGGCAACACCTACTTATCCCGGAGCCGCTCACGGCCCGGTCGTTGGGTGTGCACCTCCCGGGGGATCTTCCCACAGTCTCGCGTGGATCTCCTTCTCAGCTGCCGGAGACTCTCTGTCCAGCTCCGACTGGGTACTCGACCCGATCATCGGCGTTGAATCAACAACCTAATTTATGCCATCTTACCACGAGAATGATGGGGTGTCAATGTTTACATTGGACCTTTTTTCTTTGAGTCCATTCCCCTTTTATTGATCTTTTGCTATAATGAAAACTACATCCAGACTTCACAAATCCGCCACATGCGGGAGGGAGATCCGATGGATTTCTGCTGCGGTATGACCATGGTTGCATCGTTGCAAAATGTCTATGCCGAAGGCCCTGTGTTCATCCACGATGTCCCTGTTCTCGTATGCCCGACCTGCAACAGATGGCACATCGCTCCCGCTGTGTCGTCGGATTTTACCATGATCGCCCACAACTGCGCAACGGACGGACTCCGGGAAGCCAATTTTCGGGAGTTGGTGGGAGAGGATCGGGTGAAAGAGATCCTGGAAGCCTATCCCCCCGATGAGCGCGTCCTCTTGGACCGGCGGTATATCCCCGACCAGGTCGACGCCCTCCTCGATTTGATCAACCTCGCGCGATCCACGGGCGACGTCGAGTGGGAGGCTGAACTCAAAGATCGCCTGAAAACGATCACCGCGGGCCCGACCGTGCGAGCAACCGACTGAGTTTTCCTCGGCGCCGGTACGGCGCCTCTTTTTTGGCCAAGTCCCTCTCGACGCCGCCTTCCGTTCGTTGACACTCCTCTTGTGCCCTCCTATACTTAAGGCGACACACGAGCCCTATCACCCATGCCAAATAGAAAGACGGTGAATGAGAGTGAGCGGCATCGCGGATATTGCCGAAAAGGTGCGGCGGGGGCAACGCCTGACCCTGGAGGACGGGGTTCGCTTATACAAACACGACGACCTGTTGGAAGTGGGACGCTTGGCCGACGAAGTCAACCGGCGATTGAATGAGCGGAATGTTTACTTCATACAAAATATGTATATCAATCCCACCAACGTTTGTGAGGCGCATTGCCGGTTCTGCCATTATCGTCGGGACCCCGACGAGGACGGGGCGTACACCATGTCGCCCGACGAAGTCCTGGCCTACGTCAAAGAGCGATGGACCCCGGGGATTCGCGAATTTCACATCGTCGGCGGACACAACCACACGATGCCCTTTCAGTACTATGTCGAGGTGGTGCGGGCACTGAAGGAGACCTACCCCGATGTCACCATCAAGGCGTATACGGCGGCAGAGGTGGAATTCTTCCACCGTCTCGCGGGACTGTCGATCCCCGAAGTCCTTCGAACATTAAAGGACGCCGGGGTAGAAAGCCTGCCCGGGGGCGGCGCAGAAATTCTCAGTGAACGGTATCGGGCGAAGATGGCGTCGGAGAAAGCCTCTGTGGAACAGTGGCTGGAAGTGCACCGGGTCGCTCACCGCCTGGGGATGAAAACCCACGCCACCATGTTGTACGGGCTGATCGAAACGGTGGAGGAACGACTGCAGCACATGATCTACATCCGCGAACTCCAGGAGGAGACCGGGGGGTTTTTGTCGTTTATCCCGCTGGCCGTTCAACCGCGGCAGAAAACAGCGTCCATCAAACGGCGCACTTCGGCGGACGACGATCTGCGAACCATCGCCGTCAGCCGTTTAATGCTGGACAATGTCCCTCACATTAAGGCATATTGGATCAACATCGGTCCGCGTTTAACCCAGCTCGCCATGTATTTCGGTTCGTCGGACATACACGGGACGCTGGTGGAAGAGCGGATCAGTCACGCCGCCGGCGCGCTCACCAGTCAGTCCCTCACCCGGGATGAACTGGTGTGGTTGATCAAGGGCGCAGGTCGGATTCCTGTGGAAAGGGATACCTTCTATCGCCCGATTCACATATACTGATCCCGGCCACACGACACCGGCGGAAACGGCCGCCGTCGCGACGGATACAACGTCGCACCCGGCACGCCCGATGCTTCGGGATGTTTCAGGATGGATAAGGAGGCCTCGACGTTGAGGATCGGCATGTATGACTCCGGGGTCGGCGGATTGACCGTTTTGGCGGCGTTCATGCGGCATATGCCCGAACACGATTATCTTTATTTTGGGGATACGCTCCACGCCCCGTACGGCGACCGGCCCCCCGAAGAGATTTGTGCATTGTCCCTGGATGCCGTGCGTCGCTTGGTCGACCGGGGGATCGATGCACTGGTGGTGGCCTGCAACACCAGTGCGTCGGTGGCTCTGGGGACGATTCTCGACCATTATTCCGATCTGCCCATCCTCACTTTGACCGACGCCGTCGGTGAAGCCGTGCAACATCTCTCGGTGCAAAAAATTGCGCTGTTGGCGACCCGGCGCACGGTGGCGGCCGGGGTTTTTGAAGCGCGAATCCGGGCCGCCCGTCCCGACGCCCAGGTCAGGAGCGTGGCCGCCCCCGCCCTGGTTCCCCTGATTGAGCGCGGGGTGAAAGAACGCGCATCTTATGGTCCTTTCCTGCGCCGATACCTCAACCCCCTGGCCGCTTGGGGCGCCGAGGCGTTGGTACTCGGCTGCACCCACTATCCGTTGATCGGCCACCATATCCAAACATGGCTCCCCGACACGTTGCTCATTGACCCGGCCGATCATCTGGCGAATATGGTCAATGCGAGGCTGGGAACCGTTCCGGCGCAAGGTCCGGGATCCGTCACTTTATTGGCGAGCGGCGAAGAGAAGGTCCTGCGACAATTCTGGAATGCGGTGGCACCTGTTGGATCCGGGCAACCCGCCTCGAGCCCCGGTGACGACCCCGCCGAGCCTCTGGCTGCCACGCGCCCGGCCGGTCCAAGGATGCACCCTTAGGTCCCGCGATCAATATGCTAGAGGTGAAACTGCGCGAATGTCGGGGGTGAGCCAATGTGGCGCGGATGCAGTGGGAGTACGTGAGCCTCGTCAGCCATGTGGAAGGCATTCGCAACGAACTGAACACCTTGGGCCGACAGGGATGGGAACTGGTCTCCATTGTACCGGGACAATTTCAGTGCACCGCCGTCTTCAAACGGCCGGTATCGGAGCAGCCCCCTTCCCCGAAAAAGCGGGAGGCAAAATCCCGGTGAACACGAAAACCCCCGCGGCGACCGCGGGGGCTCGCTATTCCCGCGACCCATTTCGACGCAAGCCTCTGAGTACGTCATCCACATTCACACACGGCACGTGCAGGCGAAATTCCCGCCGGAGATCCTCCACGATATATTCGGTTTCGTCGGTGATCAGATAGGGAGCATTCTCCTCGGCTGCGGCGATCAGGCAGTCGAGCAGATAATCCTCTTCAATGACTTCGGAAAGCGCCTCGGTGGGCAACCGATCGGTGTAGTACGCCCAAACCAATTGCAACTTCACCTTTTCGTTCAAGAGCAACGGTTTGCCTCGATAGTAATCTCCTCCGGCCCTTTCCACCGCCTGTGCCTGCCAACGGATTAAATCGGTGGACAATTGCGGCATCAGTTGGCAAAGTGCCGTCATGTCGCTGCGTTCAAACTCGCCGGGGTCCGGGTGGTTCAACAGCGAATCCCAATAACGGAATGCCCCGCGGTAGACACTGATCGGCATCACCAGGGTCACACCCTCCGTGAAAAACAAGGGTGGACAATTGCACATCACGTTGATATCGACCACGTATCTTCGCGCGGCCACCAGTTTCCTCTGCCGTTCTCCCCGAGATTCCGGCTGCATCTGTTTTTTCCAAAACGATGAGAACCACACCTTGGCAACACCGCACCTTTTCTCTACTCGAAACCCGCCGCGGTTTCCGACCAAGTTTATTATAACGCGATCTCCGGCTCCGAGCCAAGGGACACCGGCCCTCCCCCAGGCGGTTTGACCGCCGATTTTCTAGGCGACACTGGTCCGTAGAACGGATTGTGGCAAAAGTTGACTCAGTTGGGTGAGGGGGCGGATGAAGTGCGCGATATTCGAAAACGACGTCACTTCGGCTTGGTGATCGGTTTCTGCTCGGTCCTGGCCCTGATGACCGCGGGGATAACCTGGTGGCGGCGCGGGTGGTTCCCGTCTGCGGCATGGAATTTGTACGGTTACCCCGTAAGCCCGGTATTATGGATTCCCGGGGCGCTGACCGCCGTTGGCCTGACGGGTCTTCTCTGGTCGCTGTTACGGTACCGCTCCACGCAGACTCCGTTGGGGAGGCCGTCCGCACCGGCCGTGCGGGACGTCACCCGACCATCCCGCGAATTCTCCACCTCCCAGCCGGCAATCACCTTTTCCGACGCGGCGGGAGTGGACGAAACCGTCGAAGAACTCCGGGACATCGTCGACTATCTTCGGGATCCGGGCAAATACCGGCGAATGGGCGCGGAAATGCCCAAGGGGGTGATCCTTTACGGCCCTCCGGGAACGGGGAAAACCTTGTTGGCCCGGGCCGTCGCCGGAGAGGCCGGAGTCGAATTCGTCGCGTGCAGCGGGTCTCAATTCGTGGAACAATATGTGGGGCTTGGAGCGAAGAAGATCCGGGATCTGTTCGACCAGGTTCGCCGGTTGGGCCGGCCCGCGATCATCTTTTTTGATGAACTGGATGCCCTGGGGCGACGGCGCGGGGAAACGGGCAGTTCCCAGGAATGGGACCAGACCCTTAACGAGTTGTTGGTCCAACTGGACGGTTTTCACGGGCGTCAGGACATCATCGTGATGGGTGCCACCAACCGGCTTGACATTCTGGACCCGGCCCTGTTGCGTCCCGGACGATTCGACCGGCATATCCGGGTGGACCTGCCCTCGGTGGACGGGCGCGAAAAAATCCTCCGCCTGCATACCCGCAGCAAACCGGTGCATCCGGCGGTGGATTTTCGCAGTCTGGCCCGACGCACGCCGGGATTCTCCGGAGCCATGTTGAAACACCTCTGCAACGAAGCGGCGATTTTGGCGGTGAAAGAAAACGCTCGGCAGATCGACATGCGTCATTTCTCTCAGGCCATCGACCGGGTGGTGGCCGGCAGCCCCCGGCGGGACTTGGCACTTCGGGACAAAGACCGGCGGATCACCGCGTACCATGAAGCGGGCCATGCCTTGGTTGGTTTTGTCGAAGGGGTGGAGCGAATTCAGCGGATCAGCATCCTGCCCCGGGGACAGGCCCTTGGCTTCGTTCTTCAGGAGTCCGGGGAGGATCGCGTCCTCTACACAAAAAGCGAACTGCTGAGCAAGATCGCCATGGCACTGGGAGGGCGGGCATCGGAAGAGCTCGTGTTCGGTGAGACCTCCACGGGCGCGGAGCAGGATCTGGAACAGGCCAGCGACTTGGCCTGGTCGTTCGTGGCCAGGTTCGGTATGAGCCCATTCGGTCTGCTTTCGCTGCGTCCTCACCACTGCGGCGGAGCCGACCTGGAAGCGGCCAACCGACACGCACGGGCGGTGATCGGTCAGTGCTATCAAACGGCCCTCGACATCTTGTCCAGACACCGGACCGTCCTCGACCGTCTGGCCTCCAGACTGCTTGAAGCCGAGGTGCTGGAGGAAGACGATTTTCTCCAGATCGTCCGGGTTCAGTCTATCGTTTCCTAAAGCCCCCGGCCGGGGCTCCAAGGCAAATCCCCGCCGGAGGGCCCGCGTTTTTCAGGCTTTGCACGGGTCCCGTACCACAGGGGCACTCGCGGGAGACACAGGCACGAGCACCCCGTCCTGTCCTGGCAGTCTAGTGATTCTTCCGCCCCGTCCGGCTCATCTTCTCTTTCGGGGGGAGGGGGGCGGTATCGGTTACCCGTCCAGCCCCTTCCAACGCACCGCTTCGTACTCCAATTGTCCGATCAACTTCCGGATCCGCTCCGCCTCTCCGGCAATCTCAGACGCTGTGGCCGTCTGTTGCTGCACGGCGGCATACACCTCGTTCACGACTTCGGCGAGATGCTCGGCGTTGTTCACCACATCGTCCACCGCGTGAAGCACGGTTTCATTTCCCCGCACCATGGCCCCGTGCACCTCCCCCATGGCCTGGAGCGCCCGGTGAACTCGTTCCACCGAATGGGCAATGTCCTGAAAAGCCGCCGTCACCGCTTTGGACAATTCTTGCTGTTCGTCCACCAAGGCTTGGGCCCGGTGAGTCCGGGTGATGCTGACCTTCACCTGTTCCCGGATGTCGCTGATCAATTCGTCAATCTCTTTGACCGCCTGCTCGGTATGAGCGGCCAGTTTCTGCACCTCCCGGGCGACCACGGCAAACCCTCTGCCCGCCTCACCGGCCCGGGCCGCCTCGATGGCCGCGTTGAGCGCCAACATGTGGGTTTGGGACGCAATGTTTCCGATCCACGAGGTGATCTCCCCGATCCGATTGGACAGATCTCCGAGATGTTCCACCGACGCCGCCGTTTCATGGGCGGCCGTCACCGTTTCGGCCATCTGCTTCTGGATCGCCGTTACCGCCGTCAATCCCTTATCGAGTTCCCGCCTCACCCGTTCCGCCGCCTGGGTGCTCTCCGCCGCCCCGTTCGCAGCCTGTTCGACGGACCGGGCCATCTCTCCGGCGGTTTGCCCGGACAACCGGGCCAGCTCGGACTGTTCAGCCATGCCGGCCACAAACTGATCCATGAACGCGGAGATCCTCTTCGCCCACTCTGCGGACTGCCCGGACAGCGCCACCATATCCGCGATCCCGCTCGCAACGTTTCGCGAATGGTCGCGGACATTCAGGAGAATCCCGTGAAAGCCCTTGATCACCCGGTTAATCCCGTGAGAAATCCGCCCCAATTCGTGGGTAGCGCGGTAACCGACCCGGGTCGACACATCGATCTCGTCGGTCACCGCGGTCAAAGCCCGGATCATCTCCCGCATGGGCGGAATCAGCCACTTCCGATAACCCCAGGTCAGTAGGCCGGCGGCCGCCAGAACCACCGCCGCCACGAAGAGGATGCCCCCAGGCACATTCATGAGATCAATGAACCGCACGGCGATCGCAACCACTGTCGCCAACGCCAAATGCCCCATAAAAAAATATACTGTGAGATTTCGTCCGTACCATGCCGTCCGTTGGGAAGCCACCGGTTGACAATGCTCCTTTTCGCCGGGATTTATTGTATATTATAACATTGTGACAACTTTGGGGCAACCATCCCGGACCAAACTGGGGCCGGCCTCGTTCATTATGACTCCATCCCATGGACAGAGCTCTCGACGGATCGTGTCATGAAACGGGAATCTATGGCCGCGACCGATCGCGTTACGCAATCGTTCCCGCCGGAGCGGGGCGTTGCCGCTGCTTGCGCAGCAGCTCCTCCGCCCCCCCCCCCCCGATCCGGGAACAGCAGGCCACGAAACTTCCGCCCGGCCGCCGCTCTTCTTTGTACACGGCGGGCAGGCGCATCAATTCTCCAAAACGGAGAACCACCCTGAGTCAAGTTACAGCAACGCCTGTTCTACGTGCCGAAACCGATCCAGCCCGACACGGCGGCAGAACTCGCCGAAGTTTTCACCTGGCTCGCGCTCCTGTGCATAGGCCGCAAGGACGGGGCGGACCGAGTCAACGAGCTGGTCGAGCGGCACAAACTCCTTGAACAATTCGTTCAATTCCGTACCCAGATGACTGCCGCCGAGAAACACATCATACTTGCCCATCGTCCGCCCGACGAAAGCGATGTCCGCATTGTACGGACGGGCGCAGCCGTTGGGACAGCCCGTCATGCGAATGGTGATGGGCTCGTCCGCAATGCCGAGTTCTTCAAACACGCGTTCGAATACCGGGAGCAATCCGGGCAGTGCCCGTTCCGACTCGGCCACCGCGAGCCCGCATGTCGGCAGCGCCACGCAAGCCATGGCATGCCGATGGACGGCGGACACCTCCTCGACCAGCGGGACGCCAGCTTCCCTGAGCTTCCGTTCAATCTCGGGACGCAATTCGTCCGGGATCCCGCTCAAAATCACGTTCTGCTGGGTCGTGAGGCGCACCGTCGGCCGAAATTCGCGGACGATGTCGCGCAGCGCCGACTTGAGCTTCACTGACTCTGAGTCCTTGACCCGGCCATTGGGCACATACAAACCGAGATAGCTCACACCCTCGCGTTCCCGGTGCCAACCGAGATGGTCCGCAGCGCTGTGCCAGACGAGCGGGCGTGGTGCCTCAAGCGTTCGGTTGAGCCGGGACTCCAGTTCGGTCAGGAACCAGTCGCTTCCTCTCCGGTCAATCAAGTATTTCATGCGGGCGAATCGCCGATTCACACGGTCCCCGTAGTCCCGCTGAATCGTTACGATGGCGGCGGCTGTTTCGACGAGGTCCGTTCTCGATACATAGCAGAGTGGACTCGCCAGCCGCGGATACGTCGCCTTGTCCGACGCCGTACGTCCCATGCCGCCTCCGACGAGCACCGTATAACCCACCACGTGCCGATTCTCAATATGCGCAACGAACCCGATATCGTTGTCGTAGACGTCGATGCAGTTGTCCCCCTCGGGGGCCATCGCGACCTTGAACTTGCGCGGCAAATAAACTTCTCCGTATAACGGTTCCTCAGATTCCCCTTCGTCGAGCTGAACGGGTTCGCCGTCGAGCCAAATCTCATAATAGGCCCTCGTCTTTGCTCCCAACCGGTCCACCAGCGAGAGCACATCCTCCCGCATCTCGGTGCGGAACGGTTCGTCCCCCGGCGCCGCACAGGAGATGATATTGCGCACCTGGTCGCCGCAGCCGCCCAGCGTTCGGATCAGCACTTCATTCAGGTTCTGGATTGCCGTCTTCAGATTTCTCTTGATGACGCCGTGCAGTTGAATGGTCTGGCGGGTCGTGATCCGCAGCGTTCCATAGTCGGTGTATTCGTCCGCCAAGCGGTCGAATACCAGATATTGGTCAGGATTCAACACCCCGCCCGGAATCCGCGCCCGCACCATCATGATGTAGTGCTTGTCTTTCCCTTCTTTTTTCAGCTTGAGCCTCAGGTCCCTGTCGTCCTGCTGGTACACCCCGTGGAATTTGAGCACCTGCACGTTCTCCTCCGAGAACAGGGGCGATTCATCCTGCAGTGCTTCCTTCAAGGTTCCGCGCAGATAGCGGCTTTCCCTCTTGATCACTTCGATCTTCGATTCCTTTTTCTGTCCCTCATGTGTCACGAACGGCCACTCCTTTCACGAGGCGGTGGATGAGAATCCACGCAGTAGGCTTCGACATCCGCCTGATGGTGGACGGCGATGAAGTGCAAGAAACCCCGAATTGATCATTCAATTCTTCCATCTCTTATTAAACCGATATAACATCTAAAAATTATCGATGTTGTTTTCTAGTGTAATCGCCCAGCGTGATTCCGTCAATACGGAAATCCAGGATTTCTAATCAGAATTGTAAAAACGAACAGGTGATCGCGGTGCCTTCTTCGCTTTTACGTACTTTGAATTGCTTTAACTGAAGGTTTGATCCATCCGTGTCGCCAATTCATGTTTCAGGGTTCGGGCGGTCAACCCCCGCCGGAGAGGGCGACCGCAAGGCAGGAGGTGGATCAAAGCCATGTTTGCACGAGTACCCAGTGTGGGACTGGTGGGGGTCGAAGGCAGGCTCGTTCATGTGGAGGTCAGCATCGGGACCGGATTGCCGCGGTTTGAAATCGTGGGGCTGCCCGGTTCCGAAGTGCGCGAGGCCAAAGAGCGGGTGCGGGCGGCCATCGAAAACAGCGGGTATCCGTTCCCCTTGCGCCGGATGACCGCGAATCTCACGCCGGCGGCCTGGAAAAAGGAAGGATCGGGCTGGGACCTTCCTTTGGCCCTGGCCATTCTCGCCGCCGCCGGGGTGATTCCGGTGGAGCGCGCCGCCCGCATGGTCGCCGTGGGAGAGTTGACCCTGGACGGCGACGTGAAGGATGTCCGCGGGATGCTGCCGGTGGCTCGAACCGCTCAACGCCAGGGGTTTTCCCTGATTTGTTCCACGGATTCGCTTGGGCTGGTGGAAACGGTGCCCGATCTGGAAACATTCCCCGTGCGAACATTGCGGGAGGCGGTGAATGTGATTCAGGGGACCTTGTCCCCAAGGACCATCCGCCGTGCAACCCATGTGTCGGATCCTGAGCCCTCCGAAGATTTTGCCGATCTGGTGGGGATGGAATACGCCAAACGCGCATGCGAGATCGCGGCAGCCGGGTGGCATCCCCTGTTGCTCGCGGGGCCGCCGGGTTCCGGGAAGACGGCCCTGGGTGGACGGATGATCGGTCTGCTCCCGCCGCTCAACGCCGAGGAGGCCGTGGAGGTGGCCAATATCCATTCCGCCGCACACCTCTCAACCCATGTGAACCCCTCCTTGAGGCGTCCCTTTCGGAGCCCCCACCATACCATCAGCGCTCCCGGGCTTCTGGGGGGCGGCAGCCATCCCCGTCCCGGGGAGGTGAGCCTCGCCCATCGGGGGGTGCTGTTTCTCGATGAGTTCCCGGAATTTTCGAGGGCGGCGGTGGAAGGTCTTCGTCAGCCTTTGGAATCCCGCGAGATCACCGTGGTTCGCAACCAGATCCCCGTGACTTTTCCCGCTCAAATCTTGTTCGTGGCCGGTGCCAATCTATGTCCGTGCGGACGTCAGGGCACCGACGAGCCATGCCGCTGCTCTCCGGCGCTCCTGCAGCGGTATTACAATCGCATGTCCGCACCGATCCTGGATCGCATCGATCTCTTCGTCGAGGTGGCCAGGTTACGTCTCGCACCGCTCGCGCAAGCGGAGCGGCCCGAATCTTCCCGGGTCATTCGCGCCAGGGTTGAGCGGGCATGGGTGCGTCAACAGAGGCGAAAGCCCGGATGTTCGTTTCCGTTCAATGCCGGTTATTCGCTGCAGGATTTGCAAACCCGGGCCCCCCTGTCCCCGGCGGCCGGACAGCTCCTGGAGGCGGCGTATCATCGGATGGGACTGTCCACACGGGCGGTGTACCGGATATGGCGGGTGGCGCGAACCATTGCGGATTTGGCCGGGCACACAGGGGTGGAACGGGAAGACGTCGCCGAGGCTCTCCAGTACCGAAGGCGTCCCGGGAACTTCGACGGCGCGCAGTGATTCCATGAGTCCGAGCCGGTTCAGGCGATGGAGACGGCCTCCAGGTATGGGGCGTTTGCAAATCGCGGAGGATAGGTTCACAAACCTCGATGGAAATCCCCGTGCCGGCGGATTGCGCAAAGTCGCGGATTGCGAGTAAGATGGACGGAGGGCAGGGTTGGATCACCGTTCGAGCCTTTGAGGTGCTCAGCGGCCGAGGAGGCGTCAAGCGACGTGTTGTCCATTGTGGTACCGACATATAATGAGAATCGAACCGTGTGTCTTTTGATCGATCAACTCGAAGAAGCGCTGAGGGGTCTGCCTTATGAAGTCATTTTTGTCGATGACAGCAGCGACGATACTCCAAACGTGCTGCAGGCCATTTGTGCCGGTCACCCGCGGGTGCGGTACATACACCGGCAGGGGGAACGCGGATTGGCGACCGCCGTGCTCGAAGGCTTTCGGGCGGCCCGGGGGGCGGTTCTTGCGGTGATGGACGCCGATCTCCAACACCCTCCGGAAGTTTTGCCGATCATGTACCGGGAGATCCAGGATGGTGCGGACGTGGTGATCGCCAGCCGGCATCTCCCGGGCGGCGATGACGGGGGACTGCACGGGATCCGAAAGGTGGTTTCCCGCACGGCCGGCCTGATCGGCAAGGCGGCCCTCCGACGACTGCGATCCGTCACCGACCCGATGAGCGGATTTTTTATGATTCGCCGCCGGGTGGTCGATGGAGTTTGCCTGAACCCCGTGGGATGGAAGATCCTCATCGAAATCGTGGTCAAAGGCCGCTATGCGCGCCTGGTGGAGGTCCCGTACACGTTTCGTCCGCGGGCCGCCAATGAATCGAAGATGAGCCCGGCGGAAATGTTCAATTATCTGCGCCACGTCGCCCGCTTGGTGATGCAATCTCCGGACGACCGGAGGTTTTGGCTGTTCGCCATGGTCGGCATGAGCGGGGTGGCGGTCAACACCCTGTTGTTCTCCCTGCTGGGACGCTGGAACGTCATACCCGAAACCGCGGCCTTTGTCTCCGGATCGCTCGCCATGATTTGGAACTTTGCCTGGAATTGTGGATTAACCTGGCGGGACGCCCCGCACGCCGATCCTCTGGCGGTGACCTTTGCCAAATACGTCGTCGTGGCTTTGATCGGCATTGTCGTCAACCTCGCCGTGCTCAGCATGTTCTACCGGCTGCTGGACATCCCCAAAGAATGGGCGAACCTCACGGGAATCATCGGCGGAGCCCTGGTCAATTATCGGCTCAACGACCGCTGGACCTGGAGAAGATGGGGGAACAAAAGGGCGAGGATGCGAATTTCTTAGTTCATGGTCGGCTGTTCACAGACATCGGCCGGCGGAGTTTCGGGAAATGAGGTGAAGGTGTGGAACGGTGGCGGGCATGGGCGTACGCCGCCGGACTGTTCGCCCTGCACAAGATGGCGGTTTGGGGTGGGAGTGTGTGGTTCAGTCTGGATAAACACCCGCTCACCCCGTTGATCCCTTTCCTCCATTATGCTCTGATCCAGAATTTCAGCCGCTGGGATACCGCGTGGTACATCGGCATCGCCGCGCACGGATACCGGACGTCGTCGGCGGCCTTCTTTCCATTGTTTCCGTATCTCATCCGGTATGTTCATCAATGGACCGGGTTTTCGTATCCGGACAGCGCTTGGTTCATCGCGAACATCTTCTTCTTTTTCGCTCTGTATATGGTGGCCAAGCTATTCTTGTTGGATCAGCCTTCCCGGATCACGTGGCGGGCGTTGGTCCTGCTGATCTGGTTTCCCACCGCGTTTTTCTTCGCGTGCGGGTACACAGAGCCCTTGTTCCTGTTTTTCACCGCCGGCAGCCTTTACTTCTCCCGCACAGGACGTTTCTGGACGGCGGGGGTGTTCGGCCTGTTCGCCTCCCTGACCCGGAACACCGGATTGGCTCTGGTATTGCCGTTTTTGTATGAATATTTCCGGGCGCGGGACTTCAAATGGCAACGGATCGGTCCGGATCTGGCCGCGGTGGCCCTGATTCCGGCGGGCCTTGAATTGTACATGGGGCTGCTGGACCGGTCGCTGGGCGATCCCTTGGCCTTTGTCCACGCGCAACGGTTTTGGAAGCGTTTCTTCATGTGGCCGTGGGACACGGTGCGGGCCGGAACGCTGGAATTATGGATCAAGCCCCTGCGGGGATGGTCGTGGATCATCCACGCATTCACGGTCGCGGTGGTCTGGGCGGAACTCGTTTTCTTGGCCTTGGCTCCGCTCGTGCGGCGTTGGCGGATTCCCGTGAGCTATTACCTGTTCGCCGCCGCGTCGGTCGTGGTGCCGCTGCTCTCTCCGAGCCGGGATTGGTATTTTCTAAGTATCTCCCGGTTCGCCCTGGTTCTTTTTCCGTTGTTTCTCATCGCGGGACGGATGATAAAAAGCCGCTGGGCGTTTGTGGCGATTTCCCTGGCCAGCGCGGCGGGATTGCTCATTGCCTTGGCCAATTTCAGCAAAGGATATTTTGTGGCGTAGGATCCACCAACTGAAAGCCTTCTTCCCGAAGGACTTCCCGGGCGCGGGCGACGGCATCCGGGCCCGAAGCGGCCAGAGTGTGGTAGTGGAGGCCTCCGGTGACCTCCGAAAACAGAGGGATCGGCGACCGGGCGCGCATCTCCAGGAACCGGGCCAGATCTTTGGGCGTGGTGATATCGAGACGTCCGCGGACCCGGCCGTAAACCGGATGATCGATCCACACGTCTTCCACCGTCACCCGATGTCCAACGAGGATTTCCAACTCCCGAGGCAGTTGTTCCGGTGTGTGAATGATGCCCAGGGTCTCACGGTATACGGCCGGGTCGAGGTTCAGGCGGTAGCCGTGGGGAGTGCTGAAGATGGCCACACCTTGCTGTCGGAGTCGGGCGATATCCTGGACAACGGTCTGGCGGCTGACTCCCAGGCGCTGAGCCAATTCCTCCCCGGACACCGGCCCGGCCCCCAAGCGCAGAATGTCAAGCAGTTGTTCGCGCCGCGTCACGGTCGATCATCCCCTTGGACTTGGTCGATTTGCGTGTGGATCATGACACATCCAACATCCGATCGATGGCCAGTTTGGCCCACCGGGCGGTGTCTTCAGAAACGCGAATGACGCCGATCGGCTGCCCGGCCGCCGCATGTTCCAAAGCATCCAGGAGGTGCGGCCGATCAATGCGATTCATCGTCAAACACGGGCAGACCATTTCGTTCAGGGAAATGATCCGTTGCTCGGGGTGTTCTGCAGCGAGCCGGTGGACGAGATTATGTTCCGTTCCGACCGCCCACTCCGTTCCGGGCGGGGCGCTGCGAATGGCCCGGATAATATAATCGGTCGATCCGCTTTCATCGGCCAATTGAACCGTCTCATACCGGCACTCCGGATGGACAATGACCCTGATTCCCGGATATTTTTCTCTGACCGCCAGAACGTGGCCGGGTTCGAACCGCTGATGGACCGAACAGTGCCCCTTCCACAGAATGACCCGTGGATCATTGCCGCCATGGGGAAATGACAGCTCCATTTCGCCCGGGTCATAGACGGCCGCGGCATCCAGGGAGATGCCGAGTTTCACGGCGGTGTTGCGGCCCAAATGCTGATCGGGCAAGAAAAGGATGCGGGGTTTGATGGAAAAGGCGTATTCAAACACCCGTTCGGCATTGGAGGATGTGCACGTGAGGCCGCCGTGGCGCCCCACGAAAGCCTTGACCGCCGCCGATGAGTTGACGTAGGTCACCGGCAAAATGGTTTCTCCGTATCGGGCTGTCAACATGTCCCAGCATTCTTCCACATCCTGGACCTCGGCCATGTCGGCCATGGAACACCCGGCGTTCTGATCGGGAAGGATCACCGTTTGCCGATCGCCGGTGAGGATATCCGCTGTTTCGGCCATAAAATGTACCCCGCAAAAAACGATGTACCGTACGTCGTGCAATCCCGCAGCAATGCGGGACAGTTGCAAGGAATCGCCCCGGTAATCCGCAAAGCGGATGACGTCGTCCCTCTGATAGTGGTGACCCAGAATGACCAACTGATCGCCGAGGGCACGTTTGGCCTCGACGATACGGCGATCCAACTCCTCGGATGAAAGCGGAGACAACTCCGCCATCCCCGGGACAGGGCATTGGGCGAAAGCCATGGGTCCAACCTCCTTTCGATGATGCCTCCATTATCCGTTGGGGCTTGTCAGCTGTCAAGACAGGTGTAAAATTGAATCATCATCACGAAAGAGGTGTGGAGAATGGACCGATCGCGGTATTTTGATCACGCCGCCACGACGCCGGTGCGTCCCGAGGTGCTTGAGACGATGCGGGCGGCCTGGGACGAGGAGTTCGGCAACCCGGGAAGCCTGCACCGGGTGGGCCTTGGGGCCAAGGATACCCTGGAGAGAGCCCGGGCGGTGATCGCCGGGGCCATCGGGGCCCGGGACAGAGAGATCATCTTCACGGCCACGGGCACCGAAGCCAATAACATCGCCCTGTTTGGAGCCGCCCGCCGCCAGGCGAGGCTGGGGCGGGGAAAGCATATCCTGGTCAGCGCGGTGGAACATCCCTCGGTGATGACGGCGGCGAGACAACTGGAACGGCAGGGGTTTGAACTCACCCTGCTCCCGGTGGATCGACGGGGGCGGGTGAACCCGGATGACGTGCGCCGCCTTGTGCGCCGGGACACGGTGCTCATCAGCCTTATGCACGCCAACAATGTGGTTGGCACCGTGCAGCCGGTCGAGGACGTCGGCGCCTTGGCGAGGGAACATGAGGTGCTGTTTCACGTGGATGCTGTGCAGAGTTTTGGGAAGATCCCCGTGGACGTCCGGCGGATCGGCGCCGATTTGCTCAGCGTGGATGCGCACAAGATGGGCGGCCCGAAAGGGGCGGCGGCCCTTTACGTGCGCAAGGGCGTCCGGCTGGATCCGTTGTTGTTCGGGGGAGGTCAGGAACGGGGACTCCGCCCGGGGACGCCGAATGTGCCGGCGATTGCGGGATTTGCCCGCGCCGTGGAGACAGCCGGAGCGGACGCGTTCGGAGAGCGCATGCGCACGCTGAGAAATCGGCTGGTGGAAGGCCTTCGTCGTCGGATCCCCGAGTGCACCGTTTTTGGACACCCGAACGAGATTCTTCCCACGGTGATCGCGATCGGGTTGCCCAGGGTGGAAGGTCAAATGCTGATGCTGGAGCTGGACCGGCGGGGTTTTTCCACCTCCAGCGGATCTGCCTGCAGCGCATCCGAAGCAGAACCCTCGTATATTTTACTGGCCATGGGATATTCCCGGGATGAAGCTCTGGAAAGTCTCCGGATCAGCCTCGGATGGACGAACACTGTGGAAGCGGTGGACGAGCTGGTGGACGCCCTCTCCGAAATTGCCGTCGAGGTGGGCCGTGCGAAATGTACGGCCAGACCCCTGCCGGTGCCGCCTCAGAGACACTGAGATACTCCTGGAAACACGCGACGCCAACATGAACGACAAGCCCGGGCAGGCTCGGCTGCGCCAGAGCCGAACCCCGCTCTCTGCGCCATGGAGGCGGACCCCGTATCCGCAAACTTCTGGACAGTATTCAGCAACCGTTGTCGGCCTGACCTTTGTCTCCTTCCATCCGGAGGGGAGGCGCCCCGGGGCGGGCGCGCTCTTCGGCGTGTGCTCCTCCCCCATTTCCGGCAAGCCGGTCCCCCGAGAGAGAAGCTCAAAGCCATCCCGTACCATACGGGCACTCGCGAAAGGCAGGGGCGTGGTCTCCTGTCCCGTCCAAGGGGTTAGCCTCCCGCGAGACCAGAGGGGGATTTTGCCGCCAGGCAACCTCTGGCTTTCGGTCATCCCCTTTACGGGGATACACGAAGGTTTTCGTCCATTTCCGGTACAGGTTCATCATCCCCATAATATCCGCGCCGCGCTGCACCGGTGGTCCGGATCCTTGCACGTGAAGCGTGAGCCGTCATGTTCCCCGACACCCTGCAGTGCGGACAGGTCTGGGAGGTATAGGCCGGGTTGCGCTCGACCGGCAGAATCCCTTCCCGGAAGGGTCTCGAACCCATTCCAGGATCTGTCCGCGAAGCCAATACACCCGTTTGTGGTTCTTACGCCCGCTCCGGCTCATCTTTTCCTTGGGGGGCCGGTATCGGCGCAGGTGCTCGAAGACGACCACCTTGGCCATACGGCATCCTGGCACCCCCGGCCACTCGGTTCGGC
>JASBVV010000073.1 GCA_029960885.1 Kyrpidia sp.
TCAGGTTCAATCCGCAACAACCGCAGCGCGTTTGCGGTCACCAACAAGGTGGCCCCCATGTCGCCGAGGATCGCCAGCCACAGGGTCAGCCATCCCGGGAACGCGAGGATGAGGACCGCAATCTTCAGGAAAAGGGATAAAGCGATGTTTTGTTTGATCACCCGCAGGGCGGCCCGGCCGAGGCGAACGGTGAAAGGGATCTTGGACAGATCGTCGGCCATCAGGACGACATCCGCAGTCTCCAGCGCAATGTCCGCCCCCGCGCCCCCCATCGCAATCCCGGTCGTCGCAGCGGCCAAAGCCGGGGCGTCGTTCACTCCGTCGCCCACCATCCCGATCCGACCGTATCTTTGCTCCAATTCCTTGACCGCCTCCACCTTGTCCTGGGGAAGCAACTCGGCCCGAACTTCATCCACGCCGACTTCCCGGGCGATCGCCCGGGCCGTCGCCGGGTTGTCGCCGGTTAGCATGATGGTTCTTTCGATGCCCGCCCGTTTCAGTCGATCGACCGCTTCCCGGCTCATTTCCCGCACCCGGTCGGCCACGGCGATGACCGCGATCACGGTGTCGCCGGTTCCCAGGAGTACCGGAGTTTTCCCTTCGTTCTGGAGGTCGCGAATCCGGTTGTCGACGACGGTGAGGTCGACCCCGCGCTCTTCAAACAAGCGGCGGCTGCCGATCCAGTAAACGGTCCCCCCCACCTTCGCCCGGGCGCCCTTTCCGGGGAAGCTTTCAAACTCCGAGGCCTCTGCGGGAACGAGGCGTCGGTTTGCGGTCTCCCGAACGATCGCCCCGGCCAAAGGATGTTCCGAGAGCCTCTCGATGCCGGCCGCCACAGTTAAGACTTCTTCTTCACTTTGATTCTGTAATAGGAGAACGTTTGTGACGGCGGGTTCGCCCTGGGTCAGGGTGCCGGTTTTATCGAACGCGACCGCCCGGAGAGATCCGATATTTTCTAAATGAACCCCGCCCTTGATCAATACGCCGTTCCGGGCCGCGGTGCCGATCGCGGCGACGATCGCCACCGGGGTCGAGACCACCAACGCGCAGGGGCAGGCCACCATCAACAGCGCCAGGGCCTCGTAGATCGACGGCTGCCAAGCGGCGCCGAACACGAGCGGCGGAATCAAGGCCATTCCCGCCGCCAATACCGTCACCACCGGGGTGTACACCTTGGCGAAACGATTCGCGAAGTCCTGAGACGGAGCCCGCTGTTCCTGGGCTTCTTCCACCATGACGATCACTTTGGAGAGCGTGGTGTCCTTCACCAGCTTGGTCACTTCCACTTCGATTGCGCCGGAATGGTTCAGCGAACCGGCAAAGACCTCGTCACCCACTTCCTTGGCCGCCGGCATCGATTCCCCGGTGATGGCGGCTTCGTTCACCGTGGTGCGCCCCTTGACCACTTTCCCGTCCATGGCGATCCTTTCCCCCGGCCGTACGATCATCACATCGCCGATCCGGATGTCTTCCACAGACAGGACCCGTTCGTCGCCGTTTCGACGGATGAGCGCGCGGTTCGGAGCGATCTCCGCCAGGGCACGTATGGATCGGCGCGTCCGTTCCATCGCATGGCTTTCCAGGGCTTCGCTGACACCAAACAAAAAAGCGACCACCGCGGCCTCGCTCCAATACCCAATGGCCAATGCCCCACCCACCGCGATGGTCATCAGCGTGTTCATATTGAAATCCAGGCGAAGAAAGCTGGGCAACCCTTTTCTGAAGGTTTCCCACCCTCCCAACAGAGTGGCCGCCGCATACGCGCCGATCCACTGCATGGGGGCGGCTCCCCGAAT
>JASBVV010000074.1 GCA_029960885.1 Kyrpidia sp.
TTTCTTTTACGCCCGCGTTGGTACGTGGCCGCAGCCCCACGACCCGCCGCCGACGCCCGAACAGTCCCCGTCGAAACCAATACGCCCCCGCGTTCGCCGTCGACCGGACGACCCGGCCACGGGCTCCTGACGTCCAACTCCTGAAGTCCGGGTTCAGCGATCGGCCGCCATGACTTCGTTTTCCCCACGGCTCGCGCAGCACGGTGCCTTTCGCTGCGCACCCCGGCCGGATTTCAACCGGTGCATTGATTCATTATATCGAAATCGCATCAAAATGAAAAGCACTGTTTCTCCCCAAATTTCCCCATTCGAGATGCGCCATCGCCGGTTAACCGTTCCTTGGAATGGACGGATCTCGTCTGGGGCGACCTCGGCCCGCCTCACTTCTGCCTCTCCCGAAACGCTCGCTCGATCTCCCGGGCGGCATCGCGTTTCGCCATCTCCTGGCGCTTGTCATATAACTTCTTCCCCTTCGCAAGCCCGAGTTCCACCTTGCACACGCCTCGTTTCAGATACAGGCGCAGCGGAATTAACGCGTAGCCCCTCTCCCGGCTCAGCCCCTGCAGCCGAAAAATCTCCCCTTTGTGCAACAACAGTTTTCGGGTGCGCCGGGGATCATGATTGAATCGATTCCCTTGTTCATACGGGCTGATGTGGAGATTGTGCAAAAACACTTCGCCGTTTTCCACCCGGGCGTAGCTGTCCTTCAGATTGGCGCGGCCCTGGCGGATTGACTTGATCTCCGTCCCGGTCAGCACGATCCCGGCCTCGTACGTGTCCTCGATAAAAAAATCGTGATACGCCTTGCGATTCTGTGCGACAACCTTTTCCCCGGCCACGGTCTCACCTCGCCCTCTTCCGGGTGTCAGACACTATGATACCGTGACCGCGTGGCCCTGCCAAGGGGAAAATCCCACGAGCCGCAGGCGATGGAAGGCGATTTATCTCCGGCGCTTTCCTTGCCTCTTGGCTTTCCCCTTTTTCGCCGTCCCTGCATGCCCGCGTTTTTTCTTCGCCGGGGTCACCGCATCACCCACCAACACCGGCTCCCGCATGCCGGGCGCTTCCCGGGCCGTTCTCCCGACGGGCGAAGCCTCGGCCGCCCGGGCAACTCCCCCGGCCGGTCCCGCTCCACCGGCCCTGGAACTTCGGGCGGCCGCCCGGGCCGCCGCTTTCTTCCTCCGGCTGCGCCCGCCGCTCCCGGCGGCCGGCCGGAGATCCTGCACCCTCGACCCGTCCCGCTCCACCCCGTCCCCGGTTTCTTCCACCAAGCGAAAATCAATGGCGCGCTCCTCTTTGTCGGCTCCGGCCACCAACACCTTGACCCGGTCGCCGATTCGGAACGTCCGGCCCGTCCGCTCGCCGATCAGTGCAAACTGCCGGTCGTCAAACAGATAATAGTCATCGGTCAAATAACTGATATGAACCAGGCCCTCCACCGAGTTCTCCAATTCGACGAAGAGCCCGAAAGACGTCGCCCCGCTGACGATCCCTTCAAACGTCTCCCCGATCTTGTCGAGCATGAATTCGACCTTTTTCAGATCCTGGCTCTCCCGCTCAGCGTCCACCGCCACCCGTTCCCGCTCGGACGACTGATCGGCGATCCGCGGCATCTCCGCCCGCCAGCGCGACTCCTTCGCCGCGGGCAGTGCGCCGTGGGCCAGCCATTCCCGGATCACCCGATGAATCACCAGATCGGGGTAGCGGCGAATCGGCGAGGTGAAATGAGTGTAAAACTCCGCCGCCAGCCCGAAGTGCCCGAGGCCCTCATGGGAATACCGCGCCTGGCGCATCGAGCGGAGCAAAATGGTGTTCACCACCCGTTCTTCGGGCTTCCCCCTCACCTGATCGAGAATGTCCTGAAGTGCCCTGGGTTCCGCCCGCCCCCTCTTGGTTCGCAGCACGTAGCCCAAATTCCAGATGAACTCCTTGAATCCCTCGATTTTCTCCGGATCCGGGTCTTCGTGAACCCGGTACAGAAACGGGACATCTAATTTCTGAAAATACTCCGCCACCGTTTCATTGGCGGCCAACATGAATTCTTCAATGATCTGCTCTGCGATGGTCTGGGGTTTGCGGACGATGTCCACGGGCCGGCCGGATTCGTCCAGAATCACCTTTGTTTCATCGAAATGAAAATCCACCGCCCCCCGGCGGAGCCGCCGGCGGCGGAGCTCCAGGGCGAGCTCCCGCATATCCCGAAACATCGGGACCAGCGGTTCATACCGCTCGATCAACTCAGGGACGTTTTCGGTGAGAATGCGGCGCACCGCCGTATAGGTCATCCGTTCCCGGGTGCGAATCACACTGGGATAGATATCATGCCGGACCAAACGCAGATCCGGGGTCCATTCCATCTCGCAGGTCATGGCCAGCCGGTCCACCTGAGGATTCAACGAACAAATCCCGTTGGAAAGCCGGGGGGGCAACATGGGAATGACCCGGTCCACCAGATAGACACTGCATCCCCGACGGAACGCCTCCTCATCCAGGGCCGATCCTTCCCGCACATAATAGCTGACATCGGCGATGTGGACACCGAGCAGCCAGTTGCCGCCCGGCAGCCGCTCCAGGGACACCGCGTCATCCAAATCTTTGGCGTCCTCTCCGTCGATGGTGACCATGGCGCGCTGTCGCAAATCCCGGCGCCCCGCCAGATCCTCATCCCGAACCGCATCGGGGACGGCTTCGGCCTCGGCCAGCACCTCGTCCGGGAACGCCTCGGGCAATTCGTATTTGCGCACGACGGCGAGCACGTCCACCCCGGGATCCCCGGGCCGGCCCAGAACCTCCACGACCCTTCCCTGACAACTGGTGGTGCGTCCGGGGTAGACGGTGATCTCCACCACCACCTTGTCCCCGTCCTCCGCCCCGCCGACGTCGTCCGGAGCAATGAACACGTCCACCGGAATCCGCCGGTCGTCCGGGCGTACGAACCCGTAATGGCGCATCGACTGAAACGTCCCCACCACGGTGTGCAGGCCTCTCTCCAAGATCCGGATGACCTCGCCTTCGGGACGGTCCCCGTGGCGCCGGTGAATCCGGGCCACCACCCGGTCCCCGTGCATCGCCCCGGCCAGATCCCCGGCGTGCACATACAAATCCGGAATCCCCGGCCGGTCCGGGATGACGAATCCGAACCCGCGTTGCTTCATCTGCAGCCGCCCGACCAGAAGATTCATGCGTTCCGGGACGCCGTACCGGTGCGTTCGGGTTCGCACCACCAGGCCCTTATCTTCCATATCCCGAAGGAGCGTCAAAAACGCCTCCCGTTCGTCTTCTCCTATATCCAGAGCCCTTTGCAGTTCTGTGACCGACATGGGCTTATAGGACAACTCTCGCATCAAAGACAGAATTTTTTCTTCCATATTCATCCTTTCACCCCCTTTCACCGGGGGACACAAGGCCGCAGCCTCCGCCCCACCCGGGCGAGAGGCGGCCACTCGTGGTTTTAGTATGCACCCGGTGCCGAATCCCATCCGAGGATCACGGCGCCAAACCTCGCGCCATCAGCCATTCGTGGACATCCCGCCAGACCGTTTCCCGGTCCCGGTCCACGGTCAAAATATGGCCGGACTGGTCATACCATCTCAACTCTTTATCCGAACTGCCCAAACGGGACAAAATATATTCGGCGGACCGCGGTCTCACGGTGCGGTCCCGGCGAGCTTGAAGCACCAGGGTCGGCACAAGAATTTCCGGCAAAAGCGCTCTGATCCGTCGAATCAAAGCCAACAGCTCACCCACACACCGGGTGGGCGTGATGTCGTAGCCGGCCAGGTACTGTCGAATCTCTTCGGGATATCCCGCCGCCCCATCCCGGTGGAAACGGTGGAAAGGCGCGACGAAACGGGCGACATGGGCCCTCCAATCCCATAGATAAATGGGGGCGCACATGGATATGACGGCATCCGCCGCCGGACCGGCCGCCCCCGACCCCAGGTACAGGGCCAACGATCCCCCCATGGACAGGCCCGCGACCACCACGCGTTCACACCGGTCGGCCAGGGAAGCCGCCGCCTCCCGGACGGAGTTCAGCCAATCCCGCCAGCCCGTCCGCTCCATGTCCCGGGGGGATGTGCCGTGGCCCGCCAGAAGAGGGCCCGTCACTGTGTAACCCCGTTCCGCCAACCACTGTCCCATCGGTCGCAATTCCGAAGGCGAGCCGGTGAACCCGTGCACCAACACGATGCCCACCCGGCCACCCGGGAAGTCAAACGGCTCCGGATTTGCTCTTGTCGGCCCAGCCGCCTGGCTCACCTGGATCCCTCCCCAACACAAAACCGCCCGCAGAGCAGCGGACGGTTTCCTTCTCCCATCCCATATCCCCTCGGGAGTCCCCCGTCGATCTCAGGACCCCCGGGCAATCAGCCAAGCCACGCCAAGGGAGATGATAAAAAACAGCGTGCCCGACACCGTGGTCGCTTTGATCAATACGGCATCAAACCCCCGGGCCTTGCGCCCGACCAGTTGCTCGGCGCCTCCCGCAATGGCTCCCGATAAGCCCGCGCTCCGCCCGGACTGGAGAAGCACCACGCCAATGAGTGCCAAGCTCACCAGCACCAGCAGGATCTTCAAAATCACCAGCCACATCGGTGTCACTCCCGTCTTGTCCCGCGCCTGCACCGGGCACGTCCGGCGCGCCCGGGTATTTGCCCCTCCATGTTACCATGAACCGCCTTGAAAACACAACCGGCAGGTCTCGGGGGTTCCCCGTCGAATCCGAGCCGACCGGTCAACGCAGGTTGTAGAAGGCCCCGCGGCCGGCGTACCTTCCGGTGTAGGTCAAGGCATCTTCAATTCGCAGCAATTGATTGTATTTGGCCACCCGATCGGTGCGAGACGGCGCCCCGGTTTTAATCTGCCCCGTCTGGGCCGCCACCGCGATATCGGCGATGGTCACATCCTCGGTCTCTCCCGACCGGTGGGAGATCACGGCCGTGTACCCGGCCCGTTTCGCCATCTCGATCGCTTCGAACGTTTCCGTCAGGGTTCCGATCTGATTGACCTTGACCAGAATCGAATTGGCCACGCCCGACTGGATCCCCCGCTGCAGCCGCCGGGTGTTGGTGACGAACAGGTCATCCCCCACCAACTGAATCTTCTTTCCGAGCCGCGCCGTCAACGCCGCCCAACCGTCCCAGTCATCCTCGGCCAAGCCGTCCTCAATGGAGACGATCGGGTACCTGGCCGTGAGGTGCTCGTAAAACTCAATCATTTCCTCCGCAGTCCGGGTGACCCCCTCGCCGGAAAACACGTACCGACCGTCCTGGTACAATTCGGTCGACGCCACATCCAGGGCCAGGGCGACCTCGTCCCCGGGCTTGTAACCCGCCCGTTCCACCGCCCGAACGATCACCTGGAGCGCTTCTTCATTCGACCCGAGATTCGGGGCAAACCCGCCCTCGTCGCCCACCGACGTGGCCAGTCCTTTCTCGGCCAACACCTTTTTCAACGCGTGGAACACCTCGGCCCCCATCCGCAGCCCTTCACGGAAGGTCGGGGCCCCCAAGGGCATGATCATGAACTCCTGGATGTCCACGTTGTTGTCCGCGTGCTTGCCGCCGTTGAGGATGTTCATCATCGGCACCGGAAGCGTGCGGGCCGCGAAGCCGCCAAGATACACATACAGCGGCAGTCCCGCCGCCTGGGCCGCGGCATGGGCCACGGCCAGAGACACGCCGAGGATGGCGTTGGCCCCCAGCCTCCCTTTGTTCGGCGTGCCGTCCAAATCCACCATCAGCCGGTCGATCCCGACCTGATCCAGGGCGTCTTGGCCGACCAATTCCGGTCCGATGGTCTCGTTGACGTGATCCACCGCCTTTTGGACGCCCTTGCCTCCGTATCGCTCCCCGCCGTCCCGCAGCTCCACCGCTTCGTGGGCGCCGGTGGAGGCTCCGGACGGTACAATGGCCCGGCCGGACGCCCCGCCCTCGAGTTCGACCTCCACCTCCACCGTCGGGTTTCCCCGGGAATCCAGCACTTCCCTGGCCGTGATCTCGTAGATCGTCGTGTTCACAGGATCAACCCCCGCCCCGTCATTTCCTTCGGCTGCTCCAATCCTAGCAAATGGAGCATCGTCGGCGCAATATCGGCGAGAATCCCCCCTTCCCGCAACCGAACCCCGGGCCGGGTGACGATGAGAGGCACCGGGTTGGTGGTGTGGGTCGTGCACGGCGCCCCGGTCTCGGGATCGATCATCACGTCGGCATTCCCGTGATCCGCGGTGATGAGGGCCACACCGCCCTTGGAGAGAATGGCCTCCACCACCCGGCCCAGGCACTCATCCACCGCCTCCACCGCCCGGATCGCCGCCTGCAGGTCCCCGGTGTGCCCGACCATGTCCGGATTGGCAAAATTGAGCACGATCACGTCGAACCCGCCCTCGCGGATCCGCTCCACCACCGCGTCGGT
Source organism: Kyrpidia sp. (assembly GCA_029960885.1). Lineage (GTDB taxonomy): Bacteria > Bacillota > Bacilli > Kyrpidiales > Kyrpidiaceae > Kyrpidia. Next base: position 6,415 of record JASBVV010000074.1, read on the forward strand.
GACTTCGTACGCGCTCATCTCCGGCTTCAGATCGTAGGTGGCCACCTTGGGCGAAGGGATGAGAACCCTTTCCTCGCCCTCGAACGGCTCCTCCCGGCCCCCGCTGAAAAAGGACGTCACATGCCGGTATTTTTCCGTCTCGGCAATCCGCAGTTGCCGCAGCCCGTGCCGGGTCAGGATCTCCCCCAATGTGTGGCTCAGGGACATCGGCTCAAAGGCGATATGCCCTTTCACCGCCCCGCCGTACTCGGTCATGCACACGTAATACACCCCGGGCGGCCGCGGGCCCCGGTCGAACCCGCGAAACTCCTCATCGGTGAATGCCTGGGAGATCTGCACCGACCGGTCCGGTCGAAAATTGAACATGATCACCGCGTCGCCGTCCTTCACGGGTCCGACCGGCCGGCCGGCCTCATCCACCATCACCGCGGGAACGACGAATTCATCGGTGACGCCCCGGCGAAAGCTCTCTTCCAGAGCTTCCAGGGGATCGGTGCCCGTTTCCCCCTCCCCGTACACCATGGCGCGGTAAGCCTTGGCGGTGCGCTCCCACCGCCGATCCCGATCCATGGCGTAATACCGGCCCTGGATCGTGGCGATCCGCCCGACCCCCAGCTCCTTCATCCGCTCGGTCACTTGGCGGAGATAGATCCGGGCCGACTCGGGAAGCACATCCCGCCCGTCCAGAATCGCGTGAACGAACACCCGGTGCACCTCTTCGCGCTTGGCCATCTCCAAAAGGGCAAACAGGTGCTCGATATGGCTGTGCACGCCGCCGTCGGACACCAGGCCGGTCAGATGGAGACGGCTATCGCGTGCTTTCACGTGATGCATCGCGGCCAAAAGAACCGGATTCCGGAAAAACTCCCCGTCCCGGATCGCTTTTGACACCCGGGTCAAATCCTGATAGACAATCCGTCCCGCCCCCAGATTCAGGTGCCCCACCTCGGAATTTCCCATTTGTCCGGCGGGCAGGCCCACCGCCTCTCCGCTGGCCTCCAGCCGGGTGTGCGGGTACGTGTGCCAGTACCGATCAAAATTCGGCGTCCGGGCCAAGGCCACGGCGTTGCCTTCCCGCTCCTCCCGGAGCCCGAAACCATCCAGGATGATCAGCGCCACCGGCGTCGGACGATTCATTGCGCATCTCCTTCCTGTGCAGTGCCCCGCCCCCGCGGACCGGCCGGCCCAACGCCCTCATCCGGGGACACCCCCGGACCGGCGTCCGCCTCGGCGGGGCGGGCGGGATCCGCGGCGGATCCGGCGGCGGCCAGAGCCACCAGAGCGAAAAACGATTCCGGGTCCAGGCTCGCGGTCCCCACCAAAGCGCCGTCCACCTCGGATTGCGCCAAAAAGCCGGAGAAGTTGTCCGGGCTCACACTGCCCCCGTACAGGATCCGGATCCGCCCGGCCGCCGTATCGCCGGCCAACTCCGCCAGCCGGCGCCTCACCTTTGCCGCCATGTCGCCCGCATCCGCGGCTTTGGCCGATCGGCCGGTTCCAATGGCCCAAACCGGCTCGTAAGCCACGACGACCCGGGAAGCCCGTTCGGGGGCAACCCCCTCAAGAGCGGCCGCCAACTGCCCGGCCACCACCGCCTCGGCCTGGCCCGCCTCCCGTTGGGCCAGGGATTCCCCGACACAGAGGATCGGCGTCATACCTCCGTCGAGCACCGCCCGAACCTTTCCGGCCACCATCTCATCCGATTCGGCAAACTGCGCCCGGCGTTCGGAATGCCCCACGATGACATGGGTGCACCCCACGGCGCGGAGCATCTCCATGGAAACTTCCCCGGTAAACGCCCCCCTGGACGCCGGGTGCACGTTTTGAGCTCCGAGGTACACCCCCCGGGAAGCCATCCCGGCCTCGTGAAGGGCCGGCAAAGCCGGGTACGGCGGGCACACCACCACGTCCACCCGGTCCGGTTCCCCGGCCAGCCGGGCCGAAAACGCCTTCCAGAACGCCGCGGCCTCTTCGGGCGTTTTGTGCATTTTCCAGTTCGCGGCCACCACCGGTCGCCGATTCCGATTCATCGGTGGAACGCCTCCCGGTCGTTCAGCGCGGCCACCCCGGGCAAAACCCGGCCCTCGAGAAACTCCAGAGAGGCCCCGCCTCCGGTGGACACGTGGGTCATTTTGTCCGCCAAACCCATTCGCTCCACCGCAGCGGCCGAATCGCCGCCTCCCACGATGGTGGTTCCTTCGACCCGAGCCATGGCCCGTGCCACCTCCAGGGTGCCGGCGGCAAACGGCTCCATTTCAAAAATACCCATCGGACCGTTCCAGATCACCGTTCGCGCGTCCGCCAGTAGCCCCCGGTATCGTTCCACTGTCTCGGGTCCGATATCCACCGCCTTCCAGCCCTCCGGCACGCCGTCCTCCACCTTCACCACCCGAGACCGGGCGTCGGCGGCCAGACGATCCGCCGCCACCAGGTCCACCGGCAGAAACATCGCCGTCCCCCGGGCCCTGGCCTGCTCCAGAGTCCTCCGGGCCGTGTCCAGATGATCGAGTTCCACCAGGGAGTCCCCCAACCGGTACCCTTCCGCCGCCAAAAAGGTGTTGGCCATGCCGCCGCCGATCACAAGCCGGTCCACCTTCTCCAGCAAGTGTGCCACCACCCCGATCTTATCGCTGACCTTCGCCCCGCCGAGCACCGCGGCGAACGGACGCTCGGGATGGTCCAGCGCCCGCCCCAACACGGCCAACTCCCGCTCCATGAGGAATCCGGCCACCGCGTGAAGATACTTGGCCAAACCTGCGGTGGAGGCGTGGGCTCGATGGGCCGCGCCGAACGCGTCATTGACGTACAGATCGGCCAAGGCCGCCCACGCCTTGGCCAAGGCCGGGTCGTTTTTCTCCTCGCCAGGTTCAAAGCGAACATTTTCGAGCAAAAGCACTTCGCCCGGCCCGAGGGCCGCCACCGCCTTGTCCACCTCGGGCCCGACCACCGCATCCACTTTATGTACCGGACGGCCGAGGAGCTCCCCAAGGCGCCGGGCCACCGGATCCAAGCGGTACCGCTCATCCGCCCCGCCCTTCGGGCGGCCCAGATGAGACGCCAGAATCACCTTGGCCCCGGCATCCAGGAGATACCGAATCGTCGGCAGTGCCGCCCGGATTCGGCCGTCGTCCATCACCCGGCCGTCCTCGATGGGCACATTAAAATCCACCCGCACAAACACGCGCTTCCCCTGCACCGGTACATCCCGTATCGTCGCCTTGTCCATCCCCATCTCCCTCCGTAGCCAGCGCACTCCCGCACACGCAAAGAGGAGAAGGTCTTCCTCCTCCTCGTCGCACCAACTTTATCCTAGCAGATTTTTCGGCGGGACGAAACTGGACCCTCCGAATCCCTGCGGGCCTTTTTAAGTCCCGATCGGGCGCACCGCACCGGCCCGGCAGACCGCGAAGTGGAACCTGTACTCGGGTGCCCGGTCGACACCCGGATCACATGCCCACGGCCTGCAGAGCTTTTTCCCGGGACGGAAACCCTTTGCGGGCCATGTACGCCGCCAGATCCACCACCCGGTTCGAGTAGCCCCACTCATTGTCGTACCAAGCCACCGCCTTGACCATAGTCCCTTCCATGACCATGGTGGACAGCCCGTCCACCACCGACGAACGGGGATCTCCATTGAAATCCTTGGAAACCAGCGGTTTATCCGTATACCCCAAAATCCCGTCCAAGGAGCCTTCCGCAGCCTCCCGAAGCGCGGCGTTGACCTCTTCCACGCTGGTCGGCCGGCGCACGTCCACCACCAGATCCACCACCGACACATTGGGGGTGGGCACACGCATGGCAAATCCGTTCAACTTGCCTTTGAGCTCCGGCAACACCAGAGCCACCGCTTTCGCCGCCCCGGTGGTGGTGGGGATGATCGACAGCCCAGCGGCCCGGGCCCGGCGCAAATCCTTGTGGGGCAAATCCAGAATCCGCTGGTCGTTGGTGTACGAATGCACCGTGGTCATCAGGCCGCGTTCGATGCCGAACTGTTCGTGAAGCACTTTGGCCAGAGGGGCCAGGCAGTTCGTGGTGCAGGACGCATTCGACAGGATAAAATGCCGCTCCGGATCGTACTGCCCTTCGTTCACCCCCATCACCACGGTGAGATCCTCATCTTTGGCCGGCGCGGTAATAATGACCTTCTTCGCCCCGGCCCGGAGATGGGCCTTCGCCTGATCCCGGCTGCGGAACCGGCCCGTGGACTCCACCGCCACGTCCACACCCAGCTCCTCCCAGGGCAGGCGGGCGGGGTCGGACTCGGCCAGAACCTTCACCCGTTTTCCGTCCACCACCAGTGCGTCTCCGTCCGCGTGGACCTCCGCTTCAAAAATCCCGTGCACCGAGTCGTATTTCAACAACATGGCCAGCGTCTCGGCGTCCGTCAGATCGTTCACCGCCACGATCTCCACGTCGCCCCTGCGATGGGCCGCCCGAAACACATTTCGACCGATGCGCCCAAACCCATTGATCGCCATTCGCATCGCCAGAGTCCCTCCTCTTGATGTTCGCAGGTGGTTCAACGCGCCCCGTGAGGCGTCGGCCGTTCGACCGGCTCCTCTCCCGTGTCCTGCCGGTGCGCCGCGAGGATCATCCGGGCCGCCCCCTCATCGGTGATCAGCATATGGGGCGCCACCGCTCTGGCCACCGCCGTGATCGCCCCGGCTTTGCTCCTCCCGCCGGCCACGGCGATCACCGATCTCATTCCGCCCAAGTCGTCCAGCCTCAGGCCCAAGGTGTGCTGCTGATACACAATCCGCCCTTCGCGATCAAAATAATAACCGAACGCTTCCCCCACCGCGCCCCTCGCCTCAAGCACCGCGATCTCCTCGGGCGGCAGATTTCGGCGGCGGGCCATGGCTATAGCCTGGCCGATCCCGTGGATCACAATGCCCGCCCGCCGAATCCGGCGAAGCTTTTCCGCAATCTGCGGTTCCCCGGCCAGGGAGCGGTACGCCTCTTCGCTGAGCCGGTCCGGCAAGTGAAAGAGCAGATACTGTCCGCCCAACTTTTCCGCCAAATCGGCCGCAATGGTGTTGGCCTGATACTCCACCCGCTCCCCGACTCCGCCCCGGGCCGGCACCACCAGGACGTTTCCCGGATGAAACACCGGCATCTGCCCGGCCACCGCCGCCACCGTGGTTCCACCGGTCACCGCCACCACGTCCCCGGGCCGCAGGATCTCCCGGAGAAACCTGGCCGTCACAAACCCCAACTCCCGTTTGACATCCGGGGCTTCGTCGACATCCCCGGCCACCACCCGGACCGCTTTTACCCCGAGCACCCGGCGCAATTCCCGCTCGAGATCCGCCCGACCGTCGAGAATCCCCATCACTTCCCCCAAAGCCTCCAAAAGCGACTCCCCCAAGGGCGTCAGGCGCATGCCCGCACTGTCCACGGCCACCAGTCCCTGCTCCTTGAGAAAATCCACCTCGGCGCGCAGGATCCGCTCGGTGGTATCCATCACTTGGGCCAGCGTCCGCCGCCCCACCGGCTGCAGGTCATACAACTTCCGGAGGATCTGAAAACGCTTTTTCATCATGTCGACGAGATCCGGGACCAACCGCTGCTCAATCGCCAACAGATCTTTCATCGCTTCCTCCCGCTGCATGCGACCCAACCGCCTCTCTCACCCTCTTTCGGGACATTATATGTCCCGGATGTGCAATTTACGTCCCGCGAGAGGCCGAAGAAAGAGGCGGCCCCACTCTCCGCGGAACCCTCCTTTTCCTCAGTATACACGCAGGACACGCCTCCGGCAAGAGGATCATCGCACCTCGTTCAGGAGCCGTACCGTTTACGCTGCGCAGAAGAGGCGATGCGCATCTCCTCCCGGTATTTGGCCACCGTGCGCCGGGATATCTGAATGCCCTCCCCCTGCAGCAAATCGGCAATCCGCTGATCACTCAGGGGTTCCGCGCGGTTCTCCTCTTGGATCCACTTTCGGATCTTGGCCTTGATGCTCTCGGCCGACGCCACTTCTCCTCCCCGAGTCTGTACCACGGACGAGAAAAAATATTTCAACTCCAGCACCCCCCGGGGTGTCTGGGCATATTTTCCCGTCGTCGCCCGGCTGACCGTGGATTCGTGCACCCCGACCCGCTCCGCCACTTGGCGCAGGGTCATCGGCCGCAAATATTCCAAGCCGCGATCGAAAAAGTCCCGCTGGAGATCGACGATGGCCTCGGTGACCCGGAGGATGGTCTGCCTTCGCTGCTCCAGACTGCGAATCAGCCACATCGCCGATTGAATTTTCTTGGACAGATAAGATTTCGCTTCCCTGTCCGCACCTTGGGCCGTCGCGAGACGGCGGTACAGGGGGTTGATGTGCAAATGGGGCGTCAACCGATCGTGCACCATGACCACATACTCGCCGCCGATCCGCTCGATGGTCACGTCCGGCACGATGAACCGGGCCTGATCCCCGAAAAACATCCGCCCGGGTTTCGGATCCAAGGTTTTGAGAAGATCGGCCAACCGCTGCACTTCCTGGAGGTCGATCTGCAACGCCTGGGCGATGCGCGTGTGGCGTCCCTCGGCCAAGTCGTGAAGATGGCCGTCGATCAGGGCCGCCAAGCCGGGTTCCTCGGGATACCGCTCCCTCGCCTGAATGTTAAGACACTCGCGCAAATCCGCCGCCCCGATCCCCAGGGGATCCAATCCGTGCAACCGGCGGCGGCATCGCTCCACCAGCGAAGGATCCACTCCCAACTGGACGGCCATGTCGGAACTGGACATGGAGACATAGCCCCGCTCGTCGATGTTCCCGACGATGTAGCGCAACACCCGCTTTTCCAAGGCGCTGAGACGGAGATGGGACAACTGCATCATCAGATGGTCTTCCAGGTTCACCGCCGTCCTGGCCGAAACGTCGGTGGGCGGCTCCCGATAGGTTTCCCGCATTGTGCGCAACAGGCCCGGGTCTGGTCCGGACTCCCGCAACCAAGATTCGAACTCGCTCCAACCCTCTGAACCAGCGGCCTCTTCCCACTCCATCACCGGGTTCTCCGCCATCTCTTGTTGCAAGTATTGCGACAACTCGAAGGAAGACAATTGCAGAATCGCAATCGCCTGACGCAATTCCTGGGTCAGGACCAATTTCTGAGTCTGTTGTTGCCACAGGCCGATCCCCATCTGCATCCATCGTCACCTCCCGTTCATCTTCGCTTCAATCCCTCTTTACAGTTTAACTATTTCGCGGTCCAGCGCGACATTCCTGCCTCACTTTCGACAAAAAATCTCTGGAAAACCGGCATGGAACGACAGGTTGGACCGTACAATTCAATCATGAGCACGCATCTCTGGGAGGGGTCGGTCATGCGCATCGGGTGTATCGGGACCGGGACGATCGGCAGCATGCTGATCGAAGCGCTTTCGTCCAAATTGCCGGAATCCCCGGACTTTGTGGCCTGCAACCGCAGTCGGGACAAAATCGCCGCTCTCGTCCGCCGGGTTCCCGGGGTGGTGGCAGTGGCCACCGCCGCCGAAGTCGCCCAGCGGGCACAGACCCTGTTCATTTGCGTCAAATCGACAGATCTCGAGCCGGTCATCGAACAGATTCGACCCTTTCTCTCCCCCGATCACATTCTGTTGATCACGGCCAGCACCTTTTCTGTGGAACATCTCGAGCATCGCCTGCCGGCCCGGGTGGGAAAACTCATCCCCAGCGTCGCCCAACTGGCGGGGGGCGGCGTCATCCTCACCCAATACGGCCCGAGAATGGGCGCCGACGCCCGCACCACCGTGGACCGTCTCCTGTCGGCCATCGGCACACCCATTCCGGTCACCGACGACCAAATCCGTCTCTTCGCCGATCTCACCAGTTGCGGCCCCGCCTTTATCGCCGGCCTGCTGCAGGCCTTCGCCCGGGCGGCCGAACACACCGGCCCGATCGCTTCCGCCAAGGCGGAACACCTGCTGCGTTTGACCTGGATCGCCACCGGACGATTGTTCGAACAGGGATTCACCCCGGCGGACCTCCGCCGCCGCGTATCGGTCCCCGGCGGAGTCACCGAAGCCGGGTTGGCGGTCCTGGATCCCGGCGCGGAGACTCTGTTCCGAAATGTGCTCACCGCCACGAAAAAACACCACTTGAGCAGGCGGGAGGGCGTCAGCGCCCGGCCCCGGGACAGATCGACCGGTACGGACACACCCGACACATAGATAAATCATCCGTAAAACCATACGCTTCGACGCCCCACTCCTGTGACAGCCGGCAAAGCCGGGCGTCCACCCGTTCCAGGGTCGCATCCAGACTGTCCGGATCCACGGCCACCGGTTTTAACACTCCGGGATCCGTAAAATACAGATACGCTTCATCCACTTGGACCAGATTCCGCCCCACCGCCCAGGCATACAACTGCACCTGCAGCCGGTAGTGATCGACCAGAGGTTCAAGGTCCTCCGGCGCCGCTCGATTGGTCTTGAAATCGACCACCACCGTCCGGCCGTCGGACAAGAAAATTTTGTCCACCTGCCCATGAATGTCCCAAGACCGCCCATTTCGTTTTAAGCGAAAATAAAACGGCCATTCGCTCCACACCCGGGCCGCGCGGGCCAGCCGCTTGGACAGGCCGCTCTCGGCATACCGGAGCAGTTCATCCGCCACCTCCTCCCGGGCCAGGCGACGAACATCCTTGGGAAAGCGGAATTCATCCAGCACCACATGCAGCCGGTCCAAAATCGGTTCCGTCCCGGTCCAGCGCTCGCACACCCGGTGCACCACCATCCCCCGGAGCAGTGGCGACCATCCGCCCCCTGGCCGCACCGCCGGAGACGCCTCATCCGGCTCATCCACCACATCGGCCGCCGGACCCGTCCCCGCCGAGGGCTCGAACATCTGATCCAGGGGCGGCAGGCGAAGAATCCAGTGATAATAATACCGGCGCGGACATGTGTCGTATTCGAGAAGTTGACTTGCCGAGACGGTGACCACCTTCGGACGGCCGAGCGGCCCCCCTTTCGGTGCGGCCACAAACTCGCCGCGGTCCCAGCCCCCCGACGCCCCCTCCAACGAGAGAATGGCCTGAGCCCGCCGCTTGACGTCCTCGGTCATGGCTTTCTCCGACGGAACGCGGGGCGTCCCTTCCGCCGCGGGGTTCTCCCGTTCGGCGCCCGGCTCGGCCGGCGGATGCGCCCCCGCGCCCGCGGCGCCTTCCGCGACGGCGCCGGCGGCCGTTCCCGGAGCGGCGTCCTCCGGCACCTCGATCCGGGTCCACTTGAAATAATCCGGCCAATCGGCGGACGCATCGGGCACCTTCCGCAGATCGCCCCCGGCCAGTGCACAGACCAGCCAATCGAACCAACTGCGGGCCTTCTCCGCCTGAAGCGGCTCTTTCTGGTCCGGCGGAACAGCGCACGACGCAAATAAAGCCAAGTGGTCCCGGGCGCGGGTCAGCGCCACGTAGAATTTCCGCATTTCTTCTTCCCGATCCCGGCGTTTTTCCGCCTCGTAGATCCGCCGGTACCACCCGAATCCTCCGTACTCCCCGGCGCCCGGCCATTTGAGCGCCAACGCCCCGCCCCCGTCCACGCACCACATCTCACGCCGGGGTCGAAAAGTCCGGGCCAGATCCGGCAACACCACCACCGGGAACTCCAGCCCCTTGGATGTATGGACCGTCATCACCGTCACGGCATCCGCCGCTCCGACGGCCTGGGCCTCCTCCTCGTCCGCATCGTCTTCCATGTGCCACTCCATCCAGGCCAAAAAAGACGAGAGGGAACCGCGCCCCCGAGTGTACCCTTCGTAAGCCATGTCCACCAGCCTGCGAACATTGGCCGCCTTCTGCGCCCCTCCTGATGTCTGCAACAACGTCGGGATCAAGCCCGTCCCATCGACGATACGCTCCAGGAGTGGTCCGACCGGTTCCCGGACCGCCCATCGCCGCCATCGGACCAGTTGCTCCGCGGCCTCCAACACCACCTGCCGGTCCCAGGGCCGCAGGGGGAGCCCTCCGACGATCGACCGGGTCCGTTCAGGATCGGCAAACGCCTCGTCCGGTCCGCCCCCCTGACCGTCCCCCCGGCCAAAAACGGCGAGAGTCATCAACCCTTCGTCGGACAGCCCGAAAAGAGGCGAACGCAGCGCGCCGATCATCGCCACCGCGTCTCCGGGATCATAAATCCACCGGAGCAGATTGACCAGATCGCGGATTTCCTGACGCCGAAAAAAATTGCGGCTGCCCGCGATTCGGTAAGGCACCCCCGCTTCCTGGAGGGCCGACTCATAAACGGGCAGATGGGTGGACACCGCCAACAGCACCGCGATATCGCCGTAGTGTGCCGGACGGATTCCCGACTCCTCGGCCACCGGCCGTCCGCCTTCCACGGTCTCCCGAATCCACCGGGCGACCTCGGAGGCCTCCGCCAGCCGTCCCGGCAGCCCTTCCCGGGCAATATGCACCACTTCCACCGTCCCGCCGGTCCCGGGGCGGATCGGGACGAGCCGCTCAAACGAGATCCGCGCCGGGTCCGAAAGGGAATCCGGTTCGTCGCCGACCTTCCCTTCGCCCATCACCGGGGCGAACACCCGATTCACAAAATCGAGGATCGGCCGCTGGGAGCGGAAATTGTGCCGGAGGGAGACCGCCACACCGCCGCTGTCCTCAATGGTTCGCCGGGTTTTGGAAAACACGGTGACATCCGCGCCCCGGAACCGGTAAATCGACTGCTTGCCGTCGCCGACGACAAACAGTTTGGCGCCCCCTTCAAGCAACAGATCCACCAGCCGGGCCTGCAGGCGGTTCGTATCCTGGAATTCGTCCACCATCACGTAGCGGAGCGAGGCGGTCCAGTGCCGTCGAACATCGGGTCGTTCCAATAATGCCACGGCCAGCCGCTGCAGGTCCGTGTAATCCAGCGCGCCCCTGTGGCGCTTTTTCGCCTCGTAGCGTTCAGCGACCCGGTCCCACAGCGAGCAGACCCCTCGGGTCACGTCCGGGAGATCGACGGCTTGCACCACTTCCAACGCCTCCCGCACCGCCGCCCTCCACGCCTCAACTGCCCCGGCGATCGCTTTGACGGCCTGACCCGACCAGAACTCCTTGTCCAGGCGGCGCAGGCGTTCTTCCCATTCCCGGGTCACCCGGCCGTCCCAGGTGCGGAGGGGTGCTTCCGCGGACGCCCACTTCTCGGCAAACCGGTGGATCGTCTCGTACGCCTTGAACTTCGGCGACACCCGCTCCCCGGCTTCGACCATGCGCCGGCCGGCGTCGAGCAGCCGATCCCGACACCGGGGCCACAAAGCCGACGCTCGCTCCAGCGCCTCCCGGGTCTTGTCCCACACCCCGGCTCCCGTTCTCCCCTCCTCCCGAAACGCCCGGCCGATCTCCGGAAGAAGCCGGAGGATGCCCGCCCTGCCGTACAGAAAAAGGGCTTTGCCGATCGCCGGGTCCTCTTGCCGCAGGGCGTCCGACACTCCTTCCTCCACCGCCTCGAGGAGCAGCCGCCGGGCTTCCGCCTCATCCAGGACGGCAAAATCCGGATCGACTCCGGCCTCGAACGGATACCGGCGGATCACCGACGCACAGTAGCTGTGAATTGTGCTGATCGGCGCATTTTCCAGTTCCTCGGCATGGGGCAGCAGCCGGGTCTCCCCGGCTTCGATCAACTGGTGCAGCCGTGTGCGGATTTTCCGGCGCATATCCGCCGCCGCCGCCTCGGTGAACGTGATCGCCACGATCTCCCCGGGCCGGCAGGGCTTTGCGGCCGGCGGCTCCCGATGTCCTTCCGGGGGAAGCACCACCGGCCGGCCCCGCAACATCGCGGCGTAGCGTTCGGTGAGAACCCAGGTTTTCCCGGATCCTGCCCCCGCCGTCACCGCCACGTCCGAAGACAGGGCGGTGATGGCTCTCCACTGATCCTCAGTCGGCCGCAGGACCATCGTCCCCCTCTCCTTCCGGCGCCATGCCTTTGCGCAAAAGCAGCACGTCATTCTTTCGGCAGATGTGTGCGTATTCGCAAAACGCCTCCAGACAGGCCTTGGGCGCCACCGGATAATATCCGTCGCGCATCCGGCCGTGGTACGTCCGGATGTACTGTTCCGCCCGGGCCATGACCTCCTCCCATTCCTCCTCCGCCATGCCCACCCGGGCGCCCAGGCCGTGTTCCTCGCCTTTGCGCCACAGTCCTTCCGTCCGGCGGTCCGGCCGTTCCAGACCGTAGTACGCCGCGCCCAGGGGCTGCCCTTCGGGATAGAGCACTTGGCGAACCGTGTTGACGTACACCGGCAGCTGCACATCCACCCCTTTCAAAATCGCTCCTTTTCCATGGCGCTGTCCGCCGGTGGTCCGTTTGTAGTCGTACACGATAAACCGGCCGTCCGGAGCGGCGTCAATCCGATCCACCCGCCCCTGAAACAACAACCCGGCCACGGGTACCGGAGCCGGTGTGGACCCCGGATCGTCCTCCTCGCGCACGGCGCCGAACGCCCATTCAAAATGAGCCGGCCGCACGTTACCCTGCCCCCGCCGCTGTTCCCAGTCAAATTCCACCCAGCGCTCCAGACGTTCCCGCATCCGTTCCCGCTGAAGCGGCCATTCCGGCACCTCGTTCAGCCGGAGATCCGCCTCAAGCCGCTGCACTTCCGCCTCCCAGAGCGGAGCCAGCAGGGCCAGCGCCCGGTCCGCGTCGGACCAGATTCCGGGGTCGCCGGACTCTTCCGCCCGCCGGGCTTCCCGAAACAAGGCGCTCAAAATCCGGTGGTACAGCGCCCCTGCATCCACCGGGTCCAGAGCCTCCCGCCGGGGGCGGATCGCCTCGACCCCCCACACACGTTTGACCAAGAAACGAAAGGGGCAGGTGCCGTACTCGTTGAATAGTGAAGCGCTGTACACGCGATTCTCCGAGAAACGCCGCTGCAAGTCACCCCGGGGAACCTCCCCCAGGATCCACCCTTCCCACGGGGAGAAGGTCGGCCCTTCCCGGAGCCGCTCGATCATCACTTTGCCGGCAATGCGCCGCCACCGTTCGCCCAGGGGCGACGGACCGGCACGGAGCACCCCGTCCGCCTCATTCCCGGCTTTCTCCCCCTCCCCGGAGCCCATCGCCAGAGCCGTGCGATACTCCCAGGCCCGCCAGGCGGCCGCATGGGCAAAAGGCGGTCCGCCGGCGGACGGAACGTCCGCGCCAAGCCCGCCCAAGTCCGGCGCGGGCTCCGGTACACCGTCGACACACCATCCTTGCCGCCACAGGCGGTCCAATATCCGCGACGGCAGCACCGCTTCGGCCTTGACATACATGAGAGTGACCTCGGTTCGCTCCGCCGCGATCAGCCATTGCAAACACCGCTCCTGTTCCGCCCGGCGCTCCCGCGGCCCGGACACCTCGCACCCCCGCGCCCGCAGCGCCGCATAGAACGCCTCGGGAAACCAGTCGTCCGCTTCCCGCCTGGGCCAGACCCCCTCGTTCAGTTCCGGCACCGCGGCGGCATCCGGATCCAGGGCCCAGGCCGTCTTCGGCGACAACACCCGGACACCGCCTTCCTGACCGGGCCGGAACATGACCGATCGGCGGGCGAGCTCCTCCCGCAGCCAACGCACCATGTCCCCTCGGGAGCACCGCCCCGGCCACGGCAGCCATCCTTCGGTTTCCCGCCATTCCCGCAGAATCGACAACAATGCCCCGTACGCTTCGAAGTCGCTCCGCAGCGCCGGCCAATCTTCCGCCTCCGCCGCCTTCGCCCGCCGGCGAAGGGCCTCTTCCACCCCAAGCCCCCGCAACAGCCCCTGAATCGCATCGGACCACTCGGCCAAAGACCCTCTGGCCGGCAGGGCGCCCAGTTGCTCGCGCACCCTCCACAGCCAGGTCCGGGCGCCGGCGAGTTCCTCACGGTCCCGGCGCGACAGACCGCTCTCCTCCCGGAGCGCCCGGTCCGTCGCCTCGATCCACGTATCGGCCCCGGCCCGCCCGGGGGGACAGGAGACCCTCCGGGCCAACACCCTCCGGCGTTCCCGGCCGTCGGGCGAATAGAGCCCGGCCGTCAGGTCGTACACCGCATCCTTGGACCAGGGCCCGTCCGCCAGCTCGAGACAGCGCAACACATAATGGATCACCGGCACCTCCGCCGCCGGACGCATCACCGGCTCGGCCAAGGGCACCCCCCAGTCGGAGAACGCCCGCACCAACGGCGATTCCGGTGTGAGAAACCGCTCGGTCACCACCGCGATTCGATCCCCGGGAACCCCTCGATCGAGCCGCTCCGCCGCCCACCTGGCCACCCCTTCCCACTGGCCGGCCTCATCCGGGTAACCCACGCTCACCCGGGAAACCGGCTCGGCCGCTCCGGCCGCAGCATGCGCGCGGCCGGCATACCTGAACCCCCTGCGCTCCAAAGCCGCCCACTGCCCGCCCGACGTCTGGAACGAGCCGCCCCACGACGGTGCCGGAACAAAAATATCCACCGACGCCACACCGTGGACGGCCGCGGCCAATCGAGCGGCCACCCCGGTGAACCGGGCAAAACCGTACACGATCACCCTTCGAACGCCGGGCAGCAACTCCGGCAAAGGGCGACCTTCCACCACGGCCGCCGCCCGTTCGAGCGCATCCACCTCATCCGCCGCGACTTCCCGGCCGGTCCGGACGGCCTCCACATGTCGCAACAGCCCCGCCAACCAGTGCGCCCGGGCCGCTTCCCGGGCCGGAAGCCGCTCAGCCGCCGCTCTCAACACCTCCGGGGAAACTCCCGCCTCTCGAAAAAGTCGGACATATCCGGCCGCCACCCGCCGGATGCCCGGCCACGCCAAGGGATCCAGGCGCCCTTCCCCACCGGGCCCCGCCTGTTCAGCCATGGCCCGACCGACGAGCCGTTGCCGCACCGCCCCCGAAATCGGGACCCACCGTTCCCCTGCCGCGGACAGGATGTTCCCCGCCGCTTCCTCCAGGGTCCAGACCCGGCTCAATCCCAGGCCGTCCGAACGATCCAACAAAAAGTCCCGCACCGCCCGGGCGATCGACCCGTCCGGCACCAACCACAACACCCCGTCCTCGTCCCGAGGCCACTCTCCGGGATCGAAAGGCGAACCCGGCACCAGCCGCTTCTCGGTATCCACGCAAACCCCTCCCTCATGGCCGGAACCGGGGAAAATCCTTTTCGTCGCCCCGCCGTCTTACCCGCCCGTCCCCACTTCCCCGACCCGCACCGCCGGCCATCCTCGACGCATACATTGGCCTGGGTGACCACCGGGCGCAAAAGCCAAGAAGAAGAAGGAGGAGAGAACCTTGACCCACGAACACGATCGGGATCTCACCGAAGGATGGTGGGAGGGGAAACCCGTCCGGTTTCTCGCCGGCGGACCCACCGCCCTGGCACCGGCCGGACTGTACGTGGCCGTGCGTGCGTGGACTGCCGAGGGCCGACCCCAATTGATGGACGGACAACGGCCGATCCTGGACGCGATGCCCGGGCAACCCGGCTACAGCGCCCTTCGCTTTGTCCACTACTATGAACCCGGTCCGGGGACAACGCCGGACAGTCTCCGCAGCGTCGCCGACGTCCTTGACCGGGCCCGGCGCATTCACACTCCCGGCCAAGTCCTGCATGTCCCCGTGGTGCCCGTCGCCACCCGCACCCTTTGGCCCACGATGCCCGCCTGGCACGACAGCAGCGAAGCAGCCTTCCTCGACGGCGGGTTGTCTCCGTTGTCCGTCAATCGCATCTACCTCGGCATCCGGGGGATCGACCGCAAGCAAAACCGCCTGATTTACATTCCCGGACAACGATGGATTTTCGAATGGACGCCGGGACACCCCGCCTACGGCCCCATCGCCCGGGTCCACTACGCCGTGCTCGGGGAAGGAGAAGCGCCCAACGCCGTTCGCAGCGTGGCCGATCTCCTTCGCAAAAGCCGCTCCCTCCACGTCACCCGCACCTTTGTCACCGCGGCGGTTCTGGAAATCGACGGCAAGCCCGTCTCTCCGCCCCCGGCCCGGAGCCGGTAAGAAAACAGGCGACCTCCCGATGGCCCGTCACTCTCCGGACTCTTTCACCCGGCGCGCCCATTCGTCCAACTTCCGCAGCCGGTGGTTGACCCCCGATTTGGTCACGCCTCCGCCCAGCATCGCCCCCAACTCCTTGAGGTTAATGTCGGGATGGCGCAATCGCAACTCGGCCACCTCCCGGAGCTTCGGAGGCAAATTGTCCAACCCGACGGTCCGCTGCAGCAGCCGGATGTTCTCGATCTGCCGAACCGCCGCCTGGACCGTCTTGTTCAAATTCGCCGTTTCACAATTGACCAGACGGTTCACTTGGTTGCGCATCCCCTTCAGAATGCGGACGTCCTCAAATCGGAGCAATGCCTGATGAGCACCGACCAAATTGAGAAACTCGACGATTTTTTCCCCTTCTTTGAGATAGACGACATAGCCCCGTTTCCGTCCAATCACTCGGCCGTCCAAATCATAGGCGCTGAACAGCCGGATAATCCCCGCACTCATCTCAGAGTCACCCAAAGCGATCTCCAAGTGATACGAGGCACCTTCGGGATTGTTCACCGACCCCGCCGCAAGAAACGCTCCCCGCAGATACGCCCGTCGGCAGCAATCCCGGCCCAGCCGTTTTTTCGGAGGGCCGCCGACGAGAGCGGATCCTTTCCGGGATACGCCAAGGGCGCACAGCACCGCATCCGCATCCCGGGGGATGCGGACGATATAGACGTTGTTCTTTCGCAGCCGCATCTTTTTGCGGACCAACACCTCGGCGTGAACCTGAAACACGTCCTTGAGCAGCGTGTAGATGCGCCGGGCAATGGCCGCGTTTTCCGTGGCGATATCCAGGACCTCGCGGCCCTCGGCGATGTACACAGTTCCATTGAGCCGAACCAGCGCGGACAACTCCGCGCGTTTGCAGCATCCCCTGCTGTCCACCGCGGTCAACTCTTTTTTCGTTTCCGAGGCAAAGGACACGACCACCGCCTCCCTCAGCGGATTCGTCGCCGCCAGGACCGCCGAGCCCGGCGCGCCAATTGAACAATTCGCCGGCTCACCTTGCCGGCGTCGTGCCGGGCGTAACGGTCCAGCCGAAGAAAATCCCCGGTGATCACCCGAATGCCCATCCTCTCCAGTGCCGAGATGTCCGCCGCCACCGGGTACGCGCCCTCTTCCCGGTACCGGCGCAGCGCTTCATCGGGGATCGGGGCGGTGTGAACCACGGCAAAATCAAAAAACCGGAACCCCGTGTGATCATACACGGCCTTCACGTGGTCCGAGGCCGTGAATCCGTCGGTCTCCCCGGGCTGGGTCATCACATTGCACACGTAGACTTTCCATGCCCGGCTCCGCCGAACCGCCTCGGCCACCTCGGGAACCAGCAAATTCGGAATGATGCTCGTAAACAGACTTCCTGGTCCGAGCACCACCACATCGGCCTTTTCGATGGCCTCCACCACCTCCGGCGGAGCCTCGACGTCCGGAGGAGAAATCGCCACCCGGAGGATCCGGCCCCGGGCTTCGGGAATCCGGGATTCCCCCTTGATTTCCCGACCGTCCGCCAAGCGCCCCCGCAGGACCACCGCCCGTTTGGCGGCCGGGAGCACCCGGCCCCGCACCGCCAGCACCCGGCTGGCCTCCCGGACCGCCGTTTCAAAATCTCCGGTCACATCGGCCATGGCGGCAATGAACAGGTTGCCGAAACTGTGACCGGCCAGCCCGTCGTCCTCCCCCTGAAACCGGTGCTGCCACAATTGCTCCATCAACGGCTCGGTGTCGGCCAGCGCGACGAGACAGTTGCGGATGTCCCCCGGCGGCGGCATGCCAAAAGCGGAGCGCAGTCGCCCGGAGCTCCCCCCGTCGTCCGCCACCGTGACCACAGCGGTGATATCCACATCATGCGCTTTTAGTCCGCGGAGGAGAACCGATTGCCCGGTTCCCCCGCCGATGACCACCACCCGGGGGCGGTGGAACGGGACCCAGCGCTCGCGCCATTGGCGACGCTTCTGCCACCATGCGCCGAGGATGAGCACCAGAACCCCGAAGACCAGGGCCGACCAACCGAACACGGTGCGCCCGGCCGGTCCGGGCTCCCGGCCCGCAGCGAAGAGAAATCCAAGTCCAAAAGCGACCGCGCCCCACCCCCAGGTCCGCCACCTTCTATCCATCCACATCGGCGCCTTTCGCCTGATCGCGGTGAATATCCCTGTGGTACACATGCACCTTTTCCCGGTGTTGATAATGCTGGCGCAACATTTCCACCACGGCGACCGACCGGTGCTGTCCCCCGGTGCAACCCACGGCCACCACCAACTGGCTCCGCCCCTCTTTGCCGTACTGAGGCAGCAAAAAATCCAGCATATCCACCAGTTTATCGGCGAACATCTTCGCGGCGGGCCACTTCATCACGTACTCGTAGACATCGAGATCCATCCCCGTCAGCGGCCGCAGGGTATCCAAATAGTACGGATTCGGCAGAAAACGGACATCAAAAACCATGTCCGCATCGATGGGAACGCCGTACTTAAAACCGAACGAAACCAGGTGCAGTGTCAACCGACTCAAGTCGGAGCCGCTGAAATGGGCCGCGATCTTCTCTTTCAGCTCGGCCGGTTTCAGGGTGCTGGTATCGACAATCCAATCGGCCCGGTCCCGGATCTCTTCGAGGAGCTTCCTTTCTTTGGCAATTCCTTCCAGAATCCGATTTCCCTGGGCCAACGGATGCCGGCGTCGAGTCGCCTTATATCGGCGCACCAGAATTTCATCCCGGGCTTCGAGAAACAGGATCTGGTATTTCACCCCGTACTGCTCTTGCAGGTCCTTGAGCGCCATCAACAGGTGAGAGAACCAAGCGCCGCCCCGGATGTCGCAAACCAAGGCCAGGCGGGACACCTTCCCTTCGGATTGGCGCATCAACTCGGCGAACTTCGGGATCAGTGCCGGCGGGAGATTGTCGACGCAAAAATATCCCATGTCCTCCAGACTTTGCACCGCCACCGTCTTGCCGGCCCCGGACAGGCCGGTGATGATCACCAGTTGCAAATCCCGGCCGGTTTCCACCCGTTCTTCCTCCATGGCGCCCTCACCTCTCCCGTTTAAGCATATCACGCCAAGAAAAAAAGAGACAACGAGCCCCGGAGGCCGGGTGTGCGACCGGGCCAGAGGCAAAAAAAAAAAAAGCGGCGCCGCGAAGCGCCAAGGTGTATCAGATCAAAGGGGGTCAGATGTGATACACCTTTATCATAACCCGGTCGTGTTATGCGCGGGTGGGATTCATCTTAAGAATGTGTGGAGATTTTTTTGCCGTTGGGGATCATGCGGTGCCAAAGCCCAGGACTGGGGATCAGTCGGTCAACATGCAGGTCTCGATGATCAACCACAGCCGATCCCCGAGCCCCTGCTGGGACACCCGGTACCGCTCCGCCACCTCTTTCCTGGAAAACGGGAGATGACAGCGGTGGCGGGCCGCACACTCCAGCGCGCCGGCCCACAACTCCGGCTTCCGCACCCGGGGGGCCTGCAGGTGGATGAGCTGAGTGAACTCCGACCAGATCTCCATGGCCACCTTGGCCAGGGTATTTTCACCACGGCGTTGAAGCTCCTGCACAGCCAACTCCACGATCCGCTGCCACTCCGGTCGGCCGGCCAGGCGCTTGGCCGACTCCGGGCGAAAATCCACGGGCAAGATCCGGGAAGGCAGCCCGATCTCCACGATTTCCTCGGGCTGAAGTTCAAACATGCCCTTTAAGGCCGCCTGTTTGACCAGCACATATTCATCGTCGTCCAGCAAGAGGAACCGCAGGGCCCGCTCGACATCCTCGCCGCCAAAACTCACCACCAGAGGAATGACCTGTTTCTTCGTAACCGGATCTCCGTGGCGCAACACCCACATCAAGGACGAGCGCACCACCGATTCAGGCGGCCACAACTCCCGTCCGACCGCCGAATTCTCGACGCCCCCCTCGACCCGCTGCAACCGGGTGGTATCCGCATAGGGAAGCACATATTGATAACTGACGGGAAGCGCCGTCATTCCGCGGCCGACCGCATCCCGCAGCACGGCTCCATAATATCGGCCGATTCCCGACGAAGGATCCAGGGCGTGCACCTCTTCCCACAGATGCGCCGCCTTGCGCAGCCGGCCCAGATTCGCGGCCGCCGCAGCCAGCGCGTGGACGACCGGGGCCTCCGCCCGTGGGAGATGCTTGACCAGGTGGCTAAAAATTTCGTACGCCGTCCGATGCTCCCCAAGAAGCCCCATGGTGGTCCCCAGTTTATAGGCCTGGTCCGGCTGGATCGGCCGGAGGGGGCGCAACTGATCGAGCAGGGGCCGGCATTCGTCCTCATTCCCCGCAGCCCGGTGATAAATGGCGAGGTTGCACACGGCATGCAGATTTCCCGGCTGAAGGTTCAGGACCTCCCCGGCCATGTCGATGGCGCGCCGGATATCTCCGAGATAATAATACGCCAACGACAGATTGTTCCGCTCCACGGTGGCCTCGGGCAACTCTTTCACCTTGGCCTCCAGGTGCGCCGCGGCATCGAGAAACCGCCCATCTTCCAAGAACCTCCGGGCCACATCCTCTTCCCCCCGAAAACGGATGCGGCCGTCCCGACGTCGCCGAACCATGCGGGTCCCGAACTCGGTCATCAGGATGTCCAACATCTCTTCGGCTTCCTCGGCAAACTCCCCTTCGGGATCCACTTCCAAATAGCGCGACGCGTACTCTTGGGCCAAATCGTACAACCCCAGATTCGCGAAATTGTTGGCCATGTAAAAATAGCACTCGTACATCTTGGGATCCAATTCGAGCAAAACCCGTTCCAGGACCTCGTTGGACGCCTGGTAGTCCCCGAGCTCCGACAGCACCCCGGCCAAATTGCAGTGGTTCACCGGATTGGCCGGCTCATACTCCACCACTTTGCGAAAGTACTTCAGGGCCCGGGGGAGATCGTGCCGATCCAGCGACCGCACGGCCCTCTCAAAGAAAAATGTGGCATCCATGCGCACGAGCGCCACTTTGTGACCCTTGGGTTTGCCGCTGGTACCGCCCTGTTTGGCCATCCCCAACACCTCCTCAGCCGCCCCTTTGGGAAAACCTCTGCTTCCAGTGTACCAATGATCTCCATTCGAAGATAGAGGGATTTTTTCACACTTCGCCGTCCGAATTCACAACCCGCGATCCTCCGCCGCCGGGGCCGCCGGCCGCCTGGCCAAAAACACCATGAACCCGATGGCCAGAATGATCACCGCCAAGCTGGTCCACTGGGCCGCCGTCCAGCCGAACACAAACCGGGGGCTGTCTCCCCGCAGCATTTCCAAAAAAAACCTGGCGCCGTTGTACAGAATCATATAGATGCAAAACAGCCATCCCCGGGGCAATTTCCATTGTTTCAAGATCAGGAGAAAGGCAAAAATCAACACATCCACCTGCCCTTCCCAGATCTCGGCGGGCCACAGGGGCTGGTCGCCATACACCCGTCGGGCCAGAGAATCCGGAGGATACAAAATCCCAAAATCCCCTCCGGTGGGCCCGCCGAAAGCGTCGCCGTTCATCACATTCGCGTCCCGCCCGATGCTCTGTCCGAGCACCAGCCCGGGGGCCACGAGGTCGAGCATGTCCCACGCATCGAGCCGGTGACGCCGCACATACCAGAGCCCGGCCAACAGCGCTCCGACGATGCCCCCCTGGATCGACAGCCCGCCGTGCCATATCGCGATGATCTCTCCCGGATGCGCCCGGTAGTACGGCCAATCAAAAAAGAACACCTGCCAAAACCTCGCCCCGATCACACCCGCCAAAAACAACCAGGGGGCGAGATTCCACAAGTGTTCCACATATGCCTCTTTACGCTCCACTTTGGCCATATATAATGTCACGCCGAATCCGAGCAGAAACGCCAGCACAAACAGGGTGCTGTAGGCTCTCACGGGAAATGGACCGATATGAAACCAGTAAGGATGCATGCCTCAACCCCCTGAGCCGCCGCCACGCCCGGACGGCGGGACTACGGTACGGTCACGAGAACCTCCCGCTGGGCCCCGACGGGCCGGTGATGGATATCCACCAATGCCACCCGCACCCGATGCGACCCCGGGGCGACGTCCGGCAACACCACCCGCGGCCCATACAGCTCGGCCATCAGCCGGCCGTCCAGAAACACCTGAACCCCCCCGGCTAATGACGCGCCCGACCGCCCTTGGCCGGCGTCCTCTGCACCGGCCCAGGCAAACCGGTGAGGCTCCACGTTCAGCTCCACCCCGCCGGGAAGACCCCGGGCGGTCACATCCACCCCGGGCCCCGATGCCGCCCCGGGAGCGCGCATCGATCCACCGTTTACTTCCAAGAATACCATGCCGACAACCATCGCGCCAAGGACGACCACTGACATCTTCAATCGTTCCGCGACAAAGCTCCAGCCCGAGACCCTCTGCATGCCCCCACCCTCTCCGTCCACCTCGAAGTTCTATCCGATGTGTACGCCGGCGAAGGCGGGGACATGACGGAGAGCGCCGACCACCGGAAAAAACCCGGATTCTTCACCTGCGCGGCCGTTGCGCCGCAGCCTCGAAGGATGACCGCACTCCTTTGGAACTGCCTCTTTCGCCGTGAACCTCCGCTTCGGTTTTTTCAATGCAGAACGGACAAATGATTTCGTTATTGTGGGTATTCTCTTCCCGTTTTCCGATAAATGGCGCCCACACACGACGCAAAAAAGCATCACGGGCACCCACTCCTCCTTTGACACACGATTGTCCTCGGTTCACGCACGGCGTGGGCCTCGCGCTGGCTTTTAGTTTACCTCATCCTCCCGAGGGAGCACCAGCCCCTTTTTGAGGGTTTTACAAAAAATCGCGGTGTCCGCCCGCACCGTGAGATCAGGCCGTTCATAGCCATAGGGCAGAGCGTCGGCATCCCGCCGGTCGGCGCCGAAGGAGGAAAAGTATGTCCCGCAATCGACACCATTTGACGACACGGGCGATACGCCCGGGTCAGCGCATCTCCGTTTCCACCCCGTGGGGGATCTATCATGGCACCGTCTGCGCCGTCCACCCCGAAGGTGTGTGGATGGTGTCCCCGCACACCGAGGCTCCGCCGATCATCCCGCTGAACCGGGCGGCGGTCGGAGAGCTGGAACCGGCCTTTTTCGGCCTGTTCAAGATGCTGCCCATCTTCGGCGGCCGGGGGTTCCGGCCCCCTTCGGCACCGCCCGCTCCCTCCGTCGACGGATGGGCCCCGGGGCCCCCGTTCACCGCCGCGCGGGGGGCCATACAACCGGCGGGCCCATGGCACCGCCGGCATCCCGGAGCTGCACCCCCGCCCGCACAGCCATCCGACCGGACCGCCGCAGGCGAAGGCTCATCCCGGGGATTTCTGGGCTTTCTCAGTGGCCGCAATCGTTTCTGGTGGCTGCCCCTCGCCTTTTACGGGCTGCGGCTTTTCTTCTGACTGCAACCCGTTTCCCCGGGGGGCCCCGGAGCGGCCAACCGGGGACTCTCGACCGGGCATCCCGCCGGACGCCGGAATGGATGACCGCCGGGCCGTCAAGGCCACATACCCGAGGTGTTTGGCATGGCGGTCCATGAGCCGGGTGTTCGCCTCCAACACTTCCCGCACTTCCGGATCATCCGGGGTCCCGGTGAAACGGGGGGCCCACCGATCCGGATCATTCCATTCGTCCCGAAGGGCCTGGTTCAGATCGAGCCTCCGGGCATCGAGGATCTTCACCTCGGAAAATCCCCCGTTCCGATACAATTCCTCCCACTCGCGGTACGACGGCAACTCCGTCACTCCGTACAGCGCTTCGATGGCCCGGGCCGCATCGGAAGGCAGCGGGTGCCGGGCCGCCATCTCCACGTCCAGCACCCCGCCCCCCGGCACCAAAAGCCGGCGGTACTGTTCGATCGCGGCCTGCCGGGGCACGAATACCGTCACCGACTCGGCCACCACCCAGTCGAACGTCTCGTCCTGAAAGGGCGGGGCCAACAGATCACCTTCCACAAACTCCACCGGAACCCCCTCCAGACGGGCCCGGCGGCGGGCCTTCCGGATCATCAGCGGGTGAAGGTCGAGACCCGTCACCCGGCAGCCGAACCGGGCCGCCAGATAACACGCAGTGCGCCCGGTGCCGCAGCCGACGTCCAGCACCCTGGACCGGGGTCCCAGGCGCAACCGCGCCGCCCATTTTTGGGTTAACGAAAACCCGCCGGGATGGGCGCTCCCCGCGCCAATCTTTGCCAAAACGTCGTGATAACGGTTCACGGCCGATCCCTCCCTGCCCCCACATTCTATGGCGGGGGAAGGATCCCGGCCCCACGTTCAGACCCGGGAGCCGGCGGACCTCCCGGGCCCAGTCCGTCACTGCACGCGTTTTTCCCGGTCAGCCCAGTACCGTTCGCGCAGTTTGAACTTTTGCAGTTTCCCGGTGGCCGTGCGCGGCAGGGCAAATGAGGGCGAATATTATGAATCCGATCTCCCCATTCCGCATCGACGATGACCACCTCGGCGTCGCTGATGAGCGTTCGGCACCATGACCGCCACTGGGTTTACGTATTTAGTATACATGAAAGCATTCCGGCGGCGGTGGATTTTTTCTCGTGTCGCCCCCCCGAACGACCGGCGCCCGCACAGACGGAGCCGCCGAGGCCGGAACGCCTCACAAAGTGTCTGGAAAATGCAGGCCGGCAATCCCGGGTTATAATGGAAAGGGCAGAAACCTTGCTGGCAGCCGGGGCCGGCGGGCTGTCGCCTGCGGACGAGACGGTGCACGATCGATACGCCGTATGAACGATTCGCAATCTGTGGCGAGGGGGTCTCAACCATGTTGACGGGGGAAGCGTTGCGCAATCAGTTGCGCAAGTATGCGGAGTTGGCGGTCAAAGTCGGGGTGAATCTGCAACCCGGACAACATCTGGTCATCGGCTACGGGATTCGTCAAGTGTTGCCGGAGCATGTCGAGTTTGCCCGCATGTTGACCGAGGCGGGATACGAGTCGGGGGCGAAGTTCGTGCACGTCGACTGGGGGGACGAGTGGTGGGTGCGGGAGACGATCCTGCGGGGGGATCTCGAGACGTTCAAAGCCCGGGCTCGTCACCAGGTCGAATGGGTGCAGCGATTGGCCGACGAAGGGGCCGTGTATCTGGCCTTGCCGGCCACCGATCCGAACCTGTTCGCCGGCTTGGAGGCGGAGCGGGTCTCTGCTTTTTTAAATGCCCAGGCGGAGATTTTCCGCCCGTTCAACGACAAACGGACCAACGACGAATATGCGTGGTCCCTGATGTCCGCCCCGACCCGGGCCTGGGCCGACAAAGTGTTCCCGGAGCTTCCTCCGGATCGGCGAGTCGATGCCTTGTGGAACGATATTCTCATCTGCTCCCGGGCGGACGGACCCGATCCGGTGGGGGTGTGGCGGGCGCACCTCGAGAATCTGAAACGGCGGGCGAAATGGCTGACGGACCTTCGCATTCGCCGCCTCCACTACCGGGCTCCGGGGACGGATCTTCGGGTGGAGTTGCCGCCGACCCACTACTGGGCCGCCGCATCGAACAAAACACCCCGGGGCGTGGCCTTCGTGGCCAACATCCCCACCGAAGAGGTGTATACCGTTCCCCTGCGCGAGGGGGTGGAAGGCACTGTGTCCAGCACCATGCCGCTCAACCACAACGGCTCCCTCATTGAGGGCATCCACCTGCGATTTGTACGGGGAAGGATCGTGGAAGCCGGAGCAAAAAAAGGAGAAGAGGCCCTGCGCCACATCATCGAAACGGACGAAGGCAGCCATTACCTGGGCGAAGTGTCCCTGGTGCCCGTCGATTCCCCGATCTTTCAGCGG